>JAFAEU010000113.1 GCA_023423855.1 Pseudomonadota bacterium
GGTTCGAGCGCCAGCGGCAGCGCGCTGTCGCGGCTGTGCCCGTGCCCGGGCAGGTCGACCAGGTACAGGGTGAAGCGCTGCGACAGGCGTTCGGCGAGCACAGCGAAGACGCCCGAGTGCATGGCCCAGCCGTGCAGCAGCACCAGGTCCGGGCCGCTGCCGGTCGTTTCGACGTGCGGATCGATCACCATGCGCCGGGGTTCCTGTCGCGACGATGGCGTGTCCGGGACGATGGACGATCGGGAAGGGTCCGACGGGTCATGTGGGTGTCTGGCAGCCGGGTCCGTCTTCCGTAGACGGAAGAAAGTGCCCGGAGGAGGAATCCAGGGCGGAGAAGGTCTGGTTTCGCGCCTTCGGCGCGCCCCCCTTCCGCCTTCGGCACCGTCTCCCGCAAGCGGGGGAAGGAAAACAAGGGAGCTGGCCAATACCGGCCAGCTGGCTCGATAGTTTGGGGCGGGGGCCCCGGCCTGTCGAGGCCCGCCGGTGGCGTCGGCCACGTCTGGCCCCAAGGATGGTTGCGATCTGGCCCTATGCCGCTCTCCGGCGCGCTCGCAGTCTGGCGGCAACGAAGGAGCTCTGCCGTGACCGAGAACGCCCGCCTGCAACAGCGCCGAGAAGCCGCGGTTCCCCGTGGCGTGGCCACCGCCCTGCCGATCTTCGCCGACCGTGCCGGGAACGCCGAGCTGTGGGATGCGGAGGGTCGGCGCTACGTCGATTTCGCCGGCGGCATCGCCGTGCTCAACGTCGGCCACCGCCATCCCAGGGTGGTGACGGCGGTCCGCGAACAGCTCGACCGCTATACCCATACCGCGTTCCAGGTGACGGCCTACGAACCATACGTCGCGCTGGCCGAGCGCCTGAACGCGCTGGCGCCGATCGAGGGGCCGGCCAAGACGATCCTGTTCTCGACCGGCGCCGAGGCGGTGGAGAATGCGGTCAAGATCGCGCGCGCGGCGACGAAGCGCCATGCGGTGGTCGCCTTCACCGGCGGCTTCCACGGCCGCAGCTTCATGTCGATGGCGCTGACCGGCAAGACCGCGCCGTACAAGAACGGCTTCGGGCCGCTGCCGGGCGGCGTGTACCACCTGCCGTTCCCGGTCGAGCACGCCGGTATCGACGTCGCGCGCAGCCTGCAGGCGCTGCACGACGTGTTCAAGGCCGACGTCGCCGCGGAGGACGTCGCCGCGATCGTCATCGAGCCGGTGCAGGGCGAGGGCGGCTTCCACGCCGCACCGGCGGAGCTGCTGCGGGCGCTGCGCGAGATTGCCGACTGCCACGGCATCGTGCTGGTCGCCGACGAGGTGCAGACCGGTTTCGCGCGCACCGGACGCCTGTTCGGCATCGAGCACTCGGGCGTGCGCCCGGACCTGATCGCGGTGGCGAAGTCGCTGGGCGGCGGCCTGCCGCTGTCCGGCGTGATAGGCCGCGCCGAACTGATGGATGCGGTGCCGCCGGGCGGGCTCGGCGGCACCTATGCCGGCTCGCCGCTGGCCTGCGCGGCCGGACTGGCGGTGCTGGACGTGATCGAGGAGGAAGGACTGCTCGACCGCGCGAATGCGCTTGGCGAACGCGTCGTCGCGCGGCTGCGGGCGTGGGCCGCGCGCGAGGACCTGCGGCCGATCGGCCACGTCCGCGCGCTCGGCGCGATGATCGCCTTCGACCTGCTGGCCAATCGCAACGCCGGCACGGTCGATCCTGCCGCCACCCAGGCCGTGCTCAAGCGCGCGCACGCGCTGGGGCTGATCGTGCTGGGCTGCGGCGCGCAGGGCGAGGCGGTGCGCCTGCTGTTCCCGCTGACCATTCCGGATGCGGTGCTGGACGAGGGCATGGGCCTGCTGGAGCGGGCGCTGGCGCTGCCGGAGGGCGACGCGGGCTGACGCATCGCACGTGTGCCGCGGCGCGATGTTCTGCGGCCCCTCCTTTCCCGTCATTCCCGCGAAAGCGGGACAAGCGCGAAGCGCGCAGAACGTCCGCAGGACGGCCCCGCAGGGGCGAGCGAAGCAAGTCATCCATGGACATTTGCTCTTGGCGGCAGGAAAGCAACGTCCTTGGATTCCCGCTTTCGCGGGAATGACGGAGAGAGAGAGGGAGCGGGACGAACGCAGGCTACGGAACGCCCCACCCTCGGCCATAGCGGTTAGATTGAGCCACACGCGATGACACGCGAGCCGCGCGCCGTGGACGAACTCAACATCGTGCTGGACCCGGCCAACCCGCTGAGCCTGCAGCACCAGTTGCGCTACCGGATCGTCCACGCCATCCACAACGGCGTGCTGCAGCCGGGCCGGCGCCTGCCGTCCTCGCGCGCGCTGGCCGAGCGCATCGGCGTCTCGCGCAACACCGTCAGCCTGGCCTACGACGCGCTGATCGCCGAGGGCCACCTCGTCAGCCGCGCGCGCAGCGGCATCTTCGTCGCCGCGGACGTGCCCGGCGGACGCGTCGCGGCGGGCCAGGCCGTCGCCGGCCGCGAATCGGCGCTCGCCGGGCGCCTGTCCGCGACGTCCGATGACGGCGGCTTCCGCTGCCCCAACAACTGGCACCACTACCCCTTCCCCTTCGTCGACGGCCGCGTCGACGCGGAGCTGCTGCCGGTCGCGGAATGGCGCGAGGCGATGCGGCTGGCGAGCTCGCGCCACGAGGCGCAGGAGTGGAACCGCGGCAGCGGCGACGGCGACGATCCGATGCTGCTGGACGAGCTGCGCGGCAAGGTGCTGCCGGTGCGCGGGATCGACGCCGGCATCGACCAGTTGCTGGTGACGCTGTCGGCCCGCCACGCGCTGCAGCTGGTCGGCGACCTGCTGGTGCGGCGCGGCGTGCCGATGCTGCTGGAGGCGCCGGTGGACGCGGCCTTCGAGCGCCGGCTGCGCGAACGCCACGCCGACGTCTCCCTGCTCGATCCGGACCTGGCGCGGCCGCTGCCGCCGGGCGCGGTGGTGGTGACCAGCGCGCGGCGCGCGTTCGAGGCCGGCTC
>JAFAEU010000116.1 GCA_023423855.1 Pseudomonadota bacterium
CGATGGATCACGCCCTTCTGGTGCGCGTGCTGCACGCCTTCGCAGGCCTGGACGAACAGCTCGATGCGGCGCGCGAGCGGCAGCGCGTTGTCCTCGCAGTAGCGCGTGATCGTCTGCCCGTCGATGAATTCCATCGCGAAGAACGGGTGCCCGTCCTCCGTCGTGTCGGCGTCGTAGATCTGCGCGATCGCCGGATGCCGCATCTGCGCCAGCACCTGGCGCTCGATCTCGAAATGGGCCTTGCGCCGCGCATCCATCGTCCGCGCGCGCAGCAACTTGAGCGCGACCGTGCGCCGCACCGGTTCGAGCTGCTGCGCGCGGTAGACCTCGCCCATGCCGCCGCGGCCAAGCAGCGACTCGACGCGGTAGCGACCCAGCCGCGTGCCGGCGGGCAAGGCCGCGCCATCCGCAGGCGATGCGCCCGGCGAACGCGTGGACAGCAGTTCGGTGCTGTCCGGATCCTGGTGGTCGATCGGCATCGTCATGGCGCCCCCCGTCGGCCACGTCGCGCCTGCCATCCTAGCGGAAACGGCTCACCGCTTCGGTGACCGGGTACACTCATCGGTTGCCATGTCCACGCCCGACGATCCATCCGGCATCACCCAGCGCACCCTGCTCAGCGGCGGGCCGCTGCGTCCCGGCCCGCGTTCGGCCTGCGTGGTGGTGATCCATGGCGAAGGCCTCGGCCGCCGCGCCGACATCAGCGCCGCGCCGGTGCTGGTCGGACGCTCGCAGGAAGCCGACCTGGTCATCGCCCACAAGAGCGTCTCGCGCGAGCACTGCCGCATCTGGCTCGACGGCGACGCCTACCGCATCCGCGACCTCGGCGCGACCAACCGCACGCGGCTCAACGATGCGCCGATCGAGGACGCGACGCTGGCCGACGGCGACCACGTCGTGGTCGGGGAAAGCATCCTCAAGTTCATCGGCCAGACCAGCGTCGAGGCGCGCTACCACGAGGAGATCTACCAGCTCGCCACGCACGACGCGCTGACCGAGCTGTACAACCGCCGCCACTTCATGGAGATGCTCGACAAGGAGATCGCGCGCGCCCTGCGCCACCGGCGCAGCCTCGCCCTGTGCATCGTCGATGTCGACCTGTTCAAGCCGGTCAACGACACCTTCGGCCATATCGCAGGCGATGAGGTGCTGCGCCTGATCGCGGCGATCATCCGCCAGCACGTGCGCGGCGACGACATCGCCTCGCGCATCGGCGGCGAGGAGTTCGCGGTACTGCTGCCCGAATGCGATGCCGAGGCGGCGAAGTCCTTCGCCGAACGCCTGCGCGCCGCGATCGCGGACGCCAGCTTCGCGCCGGGCGGATCGCCGCGGCGGATCACCGTCAGCGTCGGCGTCGCCTCGCTCGCGGTGCCCGAAGGCAACCGCTCCGCGCTGCTGGCCGCCGCCGACGCCGCGCTGTACCGCGCCAAGCACGAGGGGCGCGACCGGGTCTGCGTGGCGCCCTGAACAGAAATTCGTCGCGCCCCCGAAGTGCAGAGAACCGTCATCCCCGCGAAGGCGGGGATGACGGAGAGGGAACGGCAAGGCCGTGGCCCCTACCCTGCCGGCCGCGCCCCGTCCCGCATCACCAGCAGCCACGCGCCCACCACCCAGATCGACGCCGCCGCCCATCCTGCGAGGATGTCGGACGGGTAATGCACGCCGAGATACACCCGCGACAACCCCACCATCGGCACGAACACCGTCATCGCCGCAACCACCCACCAGCGCGCACGCGTCGGCCACGCCAGCAACACCAGCACCAGGGCCAGGGTCATCGAACCCATCGCGTGGCCGCTGGGGAAGCTGTAGCTGGTCTCCGGCGCGATCGATTCCCACAGGCTCGGGCGCTCGCGCGCGAACAGTTGCTTGGTGGCGATGTTGAGCAGCCCCGAGCCACCGGTCGCCACCGCCGCGAACAGGCCCTCGCGCCAGCGCCGCAGCGCCAGCGCGACCAGTACCACGCCAATGTCGACCGGCGCCACGCCCCGCGCGTAGCCGATCTGCGAGAAAAACAGGAACACGCGATCGAAGCCCTCGCCCGCCATCGCGTGCGCGAACAGCAGGATCGGCTCGTCGAATGGAATCGCCTCGGCCTCGTGCACCTCGTCGGCCAGCTCCATGAACGCCCACATCGGCAACAGCACGCCGATGAACAGCAGGACCAGCTTCCAGCCGTGCCGGCGCGCGAGGCTGCCGCAGGCATCGGCGGCGTCGCGCCGCCAGCCCGCCTCAGGCATCCGCGCCGCGGCCGTAGGTGCGATGCACGTAGTCGTCGACCAGGGCGACGAACTCGTGGGCGATGTTCTCGCCGCGCAGGGTGACCGCCTTCTCACCGTCGATGAACACCGGCGCCGACGGCGCCTCGCCGGTGCCCGGCAGCGAGATGCCGATGTTGGCGTGGCGCGATTCGCCCGGCCCGTTGACCACGCAGCCCATCACCGCGAGGGTCATGTTCTCCGCGCCCGGATGCGTGATCTTCCATTCCGGCATCCTGTCGCGCACGTGCTCCTGCACCACCTTCGCCAGCTCCTGGAAGAACTCGGACGTGGTGCGGCCGCAGCCCGGGCAGGCGGTGACCATCGGCGTGAACGCGCGCAGGCCCATGGTCTGCAGCAGCTCCTGCGCGACCACGACTTCCTTGGTGCGCGGTGCACCCGGGTCGGGCGTGAGCGAGATGCGGATGGTGTCGCCGATGCCTTCCTGCAGCAGCACGCCGAGCGCGGCGCAGGAGGCGACGATGCCCTTGCTGCCGATACCGGCCTCGGTCAGGCCGAGGTGCAGGGCGAAATCCGAACGCGCCGCGAGGTCGCGGTAGACCGCAATCAACTCCTGCACGCCGCTGACCTTCGCACTGAGCACGATCTTCTCGCGCTCCAGGCCCAGTTCGATCGCGCGCTCGGCCGAATCGATGGCGGAGCGGATCAGCGCCTCGCGCAGCACGCGGCCGGCGTCCCAGGGTTCGGCGCGCTGCGCGTTCTCGTCCATCAGCGCCGCCGCCAGCGACTGGTCCAGCGACCCCCAGTTGGCACCGATGCGCACCGGCTTGTCGTAGCGGATCGCGAACTCGATCAGCTGCGCGAACTGCGTGTCGCGCTTCTTGCCGAAGCCGACGTTGCCGGGGTTGATGCGGTACTTGGCCAACGCCTCGGCGCAGGCCGGCTCGCGCTCCAGCAGCTGATGACCGTTGTAGTGGAAGTCGCCGATGATCGGCACCTCGATGCCCTGCATCGCCAGGCGCTCGACGATGCGCGGCACCGCGGCGGCGGACTCGGGGTTGTTGACCGTGATCCGCACCAGCTCCGAGCCGGCGCGCCACAGCTCGCCCACCTGCTTCGCGGTGGATGCGACGTCCGCGGTATCGGTGTTGGTCATCGACTGCACCACCACCGGCGCATCGCCGCCGACCGCGACGCCGCCGATGCGCACC
>JAFAEU010000202.1 GCA_023423855.1 Pseudomonadota bacterium
ACTCCCGTCATTCCTGCGAAAGCAGGAATCCATTTTGCTTTTCGCTCTTTAGCTCTGCTGCTTTTCGCCTTTGGTCGCTGAAGAGCAACAGCTTCCGTCCGCCTGCGGCGGCCGGGTCATTTCTTGAACCCGCCGAAGGCGGAAGCTCTTGCCCCAAGGATTCAGCAAAGAGGATGCAAAGCGACTCCCGCAGGAATCAGTGCATCGTCACCACCGAAGCCGCCCGCGCCGGCCCGCTGAAATACACCAGCTCCTCGCCATGCAGCACCAGCTTGCCGACATGACGCTGCACCCCGTCCTCCGAGTACTCGAAGCGGAAGCTGCGTTCCAGCCCGAGACGCCCATCGGCGCGGCGGCGCAGGCGCAGGCCGTTTGCGTGGACGCTCTGGTCGAGCCAGATCACGCCCGCCGCCTGGCAGGCGTTGCGGCCCAGCACGATCGCGCGCTCGGCGGCGGCGCGCGCGGCGTTCCACCAGCCGTAGATGGCGGCGCCGGCGATCATCAGGGCAATCAGGACGGGGAAGTCGGGCATGGAAGGCGGGGCGAAGAAACAACAGACAGCCTACTGCACTCCAGCCCCTGCAGGAGCGCCGCCAGGCGCGGCCTGTCTTGAAGGGCCTCGCGCCTGAAGACGCTCCTACGCGGCAGGCGGCGGGCCGAGCTTGAGCGAGAGGTCGATCGCGCGCACGTGCTTGGTCAGGCCGCCGATGGAGATGCAATCCACGCCGTCCGCGGCGATCGCGCGCAGTCCGGCCAGGTCGACGCCGCCCGAGACCTCCAGCGGAATCCGTCCGTCGAACGGCGCGTCATGGGCGATGCGCACGGCCTCGCGCCGCGTCGCCGCGTCGAAGTCGTCGATCAGGATGCGGTCGCAGCCCTCGGACAGCGCCTCGCGCAGCTGGTCGAGGGTTTCCACCTCGACGATCAGCGGCAGGCCCGGCTGCGCGGTGCGTGCGGCGCGGATCGCCGCGGCCACCGAGCCGAAGGCGCGCACGTGGTTTTCCTTCAGCATCACCGCGTCGAACAGGCCGATGCGGTGGTTGACGCCGCCGCCCACGCGCACCGCGTATTTCTGCGCGAGGCGCAGGCCGGGGATGGTCTTGCGCGTGTCGAGGATCTGCGTGTTCGTGCCGCGCACTGCGTCGACGTGGGCGGCGGTGAGGGTGGCGGTGCCGCTGAGCGTCTGCAGGAAATTCAGCGACGCGCGTTCGGCGCTGACCAGCGCGCGTGCGCGTCCGGCCAGCGTCGCCGCCACGGTACCGCTGGCGACGCGATCGCCCTCGGCCACGCGCCAGTCGATGCGCACGTCGGGATCGAGCGCGCGGTGGCAGGCGTCGAACCACGGCCGGCCGCAGATCACCGCGTCTTCCTTGCACAGCAGGTAGGCGGTGTCCGGGCGGTCGGGCAGCAGTGCGGCGGTCACGTCGCCGCCGCCGAGGTCCTCGGCCAGCGCCCGGGCGACGTCCGCGGCGACAACGTCGGGGTCGGGCGCGGCGATGCTCGCGGCGTTCATGCCCTGGGGAAATCCGCGACCTGCGCGGTCGGGATGCCTTCCTCGACCAGCAGCACCGGGACGCCGTCGTCGACGCGGTAAACGAGGCGATGGTCGTGGGTCACCAGCGCCTCGCGCAGCGGGCCGGACTGCTGTGCGTCGTCGGCGCGCTTCACCTCGCCGGCGGCGATGGCGGCGTTCAGGGCGGCCAGGCCGGCCTTGTCGAGCAGCGCCAGCGGCTGGCGGGTCGCGGGGCAGACGAGGAGGTCGAGCAGCTTGCGGTCCATGGGCAGGAGACTGGGGGCTGGGGACTGGATTATCGCCTGTCGCGTCGTCGTCGGGGGAGGGAGCAGACAGTGGCTCCTACAAAAAGCGGGCGGGATCGATAGAATGTCTTTTTAGGGCCGGGAACAAGCATGTCCGCCAATCCTGAAAGGCTGCTGGTCGGCGTCGTGATGGGGTCCCGATCGGACTGGGACACGATGCAGCACGCGGCGCAGAAGCTGGAATCGCTCGGCATCGCGCACGAAGTGCGCGTGGTGTCCGCGCACCGCACGCCGGACGTGCTGTTCGATTACGCTGCGACGGCGCAGTCGCGCGGGCTGCGCGCGATCATCGCCGGCGCCGGCGGCGCGGCGCACCTGCCAGGCATGCTCGCGGCCAAGACCGCGGTGCCGGTGCTGGGCGTGCCGGTGCAGAGCAAGGCGCTCAACGGGCTGGATTCGCTGCTGTCGATCGTGCAGATGCCCGGCGGCATCCCGGTGGCGACCTTCGCCATCGGCCAGGCCGGCGCGACCAATGCCGCGCTGTTCGCCGCGGCGATGCTGGCGGCGGACCAGCCCGCGATCGCCGAGGCGCTGGCCGCGTTCCGCCAGCGCCAGACCGACGACGTCGCCGGCAACGACGACCCGCGTCGCTGAGCCGGCTGCGATGACGACCGTCGGCATCCTCGGTGGAGGACAGCTCGCGCGCATGCTGGCGCTGTCGGGCGCGCCGCTCGGCCTGCGCTTCCTGGTGATGGACACCGTCGCCGACGCCTGTGCCGGCCAGTGCGCGCCGCTGCTGGTCGGCGACTACCGCGACGAGGCCGCGCTGGCCGAGTTCGCGTCGAAGGTCGACGTGGCGACGTTCGATTTCGAGAACGTGCCGGCCGAGAGCGCGGAATGGCTGGCGCGGCGCGTCCCGGTATTCCCGAATCCGCGCGCGCTGGCGAGCGCGCAGGACCGCATGATCGAAAAGAGCCTGTTCCGCGAACTCGGCATCCCGGTGCCGGATTTCATGGACGTGCCCGATCGCGCGGCGCTGGACGCCGCGGTCGTCGCGATCGGCGCGCCCTGCATTCTCAAGACGCGCCGGCTCGGCTACGACGGCAAGGGCCAGTTCCGGATCAGGTCGACGGCCGACGCCGACGCCGCGTGGGACGCGCTGGGCGCGCAGGCGGCGAAGGTCGGCCTGATCCTCGAGGCCTTCGTGCCGTTCGAGCGCGAACTGAGCGTGGTCGCGGCGCGCGGCCGCGACGGCGGCTTCCGCACCTGGCCGCTGACCGAGAACTGGCACGTCGACGGCGTGCTGTCGGCGAGCCTGGCGCCGGCCGCGTGCGATCCCGCGCTCGCCGCGCAGGCACAGGCGCATGCGCGCGCGCTGGCCGAGCGGCTCGACTACGTCGGCGTGTTCGCGCTGGAGCTGTTCTGCCGCGAGGGCGTGCTGCTCGCCAACGAACTCGCGCCGCGCGTGCACAACTCCGGCCACTGGACGATCGAGGGCGCGGAAACCTCGCAGTTCCAGAACCATCTGCGCGCGGTGCTCGGCCTGCCGCTGGGCGACACGCGCATGCTCGGGCATGCCTGCATGCTCAACTGGGTCGGCGCGATGCCCGGCGCCGATCCCGTGCTGCGCGAATCCGGTGGACACTGGCACGACTACGGCAAGTCGCCACGCGCCGGGCGCAAGGTCGGGCACGCCACGCTGCGCGCCGACGATGCCGGTGAACTGGCGCAATCGCTCGCAGCGGTCGGCAAGGCGATCGGGCGCGAGGCGCAGGTGGCGCCCGTGATCCGCGTGCTGGACCGGTTGGCCCGCTGAGGCCCGGCAACCGCAGAATCGCAACGTTCCCGCTTGCGGGGCATCGCGCCCTTCAAGGGTGGAAGTGGCCGAAGGCGGATGGGGGTGCGCCGCAGGCGCGCGGCGCTATGACATCCGCGCCGCCACCGCCTTCCAGTCCACCAGCGGCCAGAACCCGGCGAAGGCCCGGGCG
>JAFAEU010000438.1 GCA_023423855.1 Pseudomonadota bacterium
GCCTTGAGTACCGCGGCGCCCTTGTTGATGACGCCTTCGATGTCCTCGAGCGAGTAGCCGAACTTCCCCAGCGCCCAGCGGAAGAACTTCTTCGCGGCCTGGAGCAGCAGCTTGCCGATCCTGGCCACTGCGCCGGCCATCTCGGCCTTCATTTTCTCGATCTTCTCGTCGATGGCCTGGATCGCGGCCTGCTGGCGGTCCGCCAGCTTCTGCTGCAGTTGCCGTTCGCGTTCCCGGATGAAGCCGTCCATCTCGTCGAGCTTGTCGCCGACTTCTCGCGAGGCCTTTTCGCCGACGTCCTTCAGCGCCGGGCCGAGTCGCTCGACGTAGGCGGCGATCTCGCCCCTGGCGCGGGCGAGCTCGTCCTTGCAGTCCTGGATCACGCGCTTGTTGTCGCGGGTGATGTCCTCGACCAGCGTTTCGATCCTGGACACGAACGCGTTGCGGTTGCGCTGGAAGATGGCCTTGACGCCGGGCAGGTCGTCGAGGCCGAGCAGCCAGTCCTTGGCCTTCTTCGTCCAGCCGAACGTCCCGGAGTAGCGATCGGCCTTGTAGGCGTCCATCTCGCGCTTGACCGTGTCTTCGAAATCGCGTGTCGCGGCCGCGTTTCCGTCGTCGAAGCGCTGCATCGCACGCGTTTCCAGGTCGGACAACTTCGCCTTCACGCTGGCTTGCGCCGCCTGGAAGATGCCGTTGACCTTGGTCGCCACTTCCTCGCGCTGCTTCTCCAGCGTCGAGCGCGTGCCCTCCTGCTTCTTGCGCGTCGCGCCGAGCCCGGACTTCCGTACGGCCTGCATGCTGCCGCGCTCCCTGGCTTCTTCCTGAGACAGGTCATGCGCGACCGCCTCGGTTTCCTGGCGGGCGAAATCGCGGGCAGCCTGCGGCTCGGTGCGGGCGGCCTGCTGCAGGTCCTTCCTTTCCTGGTTGGCGACGGCGAGGTCGCCGTCGTCGACCAGGTCGAGTTGTTCCTGGCTGATGCCCTCTTCGCGGAGCATGGCGTCGGTTGCGCGGGGATGGGCGCCGACGTCCGTGTGCTCGGGCAGCAATGGCGCGACGGCACCGTGGCCGAGCCGCATCGGCGCGGTGGCCGGTGCTTTTTCCTCGGCGGGAAGCGCTTCGGGCGCACGTTCCGGCGGCACCGGGTCCGGTGTCTTCTCCATGTCCGAGAACGTGGAGATGACGGCGTTCTTCTCCTGGCGCACCACGGCCAGCACGTCCGCTCCGATGGTCTGGCCCTTGCGGTCGCGCTTGAAGTTGTCCACGTCCTCGATCGTGCGCGGGACATGCCTTGCGAGGGATTCCTGCAGCTTGCGCTTTGCCGCCTGATCGTCGACCTGGGGAGCCGGGCGCTTGTCGACGGCGGCGATCTGGCCGGCATTGCCCTTCGACTGCTGTTCGCTGGCGGGCACCACGACGGCGTTCTCGGCCTGCTGGCGTTTCTCGGCGGCGGTATCGTGCGTGCGCTCGTTGCGGCCCAACCGGCGCAGCTTCGCGTCGCCGCTGGCCAGTGCGGGCGCGGCAAGCTCGACGAGGTGGCGCGCCACGTCGCTGGCCGCGGCCGGATCGGACGGCTGCGCGGCCGCGTCGGGATCGGGGGATGCGTCCGCGGCGTCAGGAGAGGACGCGTCGGCGGCGGTTCCCGGGTCGGGTCCGGCGACGGGTTCGCCGGCGGCCACGTCCCCGGTTGCGTCCGCGCTCGCGTGGCCGGACGCGGCGGGGACTTCGGGGGCAGAGCTTTCCGGTGCCGTTGCAAATGCCGTGCCCGCATCCGCGGATGTTGCCGATCCGGTTTCTTCCGTTGCAACCTGGGTTTCAACGGCTACGCCAACCGCAAATGCCACCTGTCGATCGGCGCGTCCGTCGTGGTGGTTTCGCGCACGATCTTCTTCGCTGGTGGCGGATGCAGGAAACACGTCGTGCCCTGCGTCGCCGCTGTCCGGCTGGGTGGCTGGCGCGGAGCCGTCGATGCGTTCGGCGGGGGCAACGTCCTGCGCGGGGTGCCCGTGCATCCCGCTCGAATTCGGTTCGGCCTGGCGCATCGGCTGGACGGGCGCGAGCGGACGCGGCGCTGCGCCCGGCAAATGGAGCGAGGTGCGCGACAGGATGCGCTGGATGGAGTCGGGCAGGGAGGCGTCGGCCGCGATACCTGCGGCATCCTGTGCGAAGGGGCCGCCCGTGGGCTCGAGGACGTTGGCGGGCGTGCCCGTGCGGATGCGCGCAATCGCAGGCGCCACGGTATCGTGGACCACGCCAGCCAGAGTCGTACTCCGTTCGATCGCCGACTCCCTGCGGACGGCATCGTGCTTCGTGGTGCGCATGGATGCATGGAAAGGCGGACGAACGGCGGTGTGTTCGGGCGAACGCGGTGCAGCGCGACCCTGGCGAGCCACGAGTTTCACAGCGAACGACCTTCCTTCTGCAGTTCGCGGCGCAAGCCTTCCTCGATCTCGTCCTGGCGCATCGTGTCGTCGCCGCGCGCCATCGCACGAAGCGCTGCGTAGCGGACGGCGTTGAGGATGGTGCCGCCCGAGATCTCGTACTTGCGCGCCAGCCGCTCGAGGTCGAGTGCCGGTTCCAGTCGCGCCTTGGGCGGCATGCTCTCCTGCCACAGCCGCAGTCGCTCGGCTTCGCGTGGGAGGGGAAAGTGCACCACCGAGTGGAAACGGCGCAGGAAGGCGTCGTCGATGTTCTGGCGAAGGTTCGACGCCAGGATCACGACGCCGGCGAAGGCTTCGATGCGCTGCAGCAGGTAGCTGACTTCCTGGTTGGCGTAGCGATCGTGCGCGTCGCTGACGCCGGTGCGCTTGCCGAACAGCGCGTCGGCTTCGTCGAAGAACAGGATCCAGCCCGCGCGTTCGGCGGCATCGAACAGGCGGGCGAGGTTCTTCTCGGTCTCGCCGATGTACTTGGATACCATCATCGACAGGTCGATGCGGTGCACTTCGCGGCCGCTGCGGGCACCGAGCAGGCTGGCAGACAGCGTCTTGCCCGTGCCCGGAGGGCCGTGGAACAGGCACACGTAGCCGGGCGAGACCCGTCGCCCCATGTCCCAGTCGTCCAGCAGGCGCCCGCCGTGCCGCAGCCAGAGAAGGACGTCGTCGAGCTGTGCCTGCGTGGCGGCCGGCAACACCAGGTCCTGCCAGGCCAGGCGTGTCGTCACGCGCCGTGCCGGGAGGTCTTCGTCCGGGGAGACGGGCAGCACGAGTTCGGGGAGTGCGTCGGCGAGGAAATCGGGGCAGACCGCCAACGGGCGTGCGAGGTCCGGCTCGCCGGGGGCAGCGGGCTCGATCCGCAGCACCCGCTTCCCGGCCAGCCGGCCGGCGGCCGAGAACAGGTGC
>JAFAEU010000250.1 GCA_023423855.1 Pseudomonadota bacterium
ACCGAATCGCTGAGGAACTTGCCGGCGGTGAACGCCCAGGTCTGGCGGAAACGCAGCAGTTGCAGCCATGACGCGCGCACCGGCGGATCGGGCGGATCGCTCTCGATCAGGGCGAGTTCGGCCCGGGACACCTTCGGGTGTTCGGCAGGGCGCCGGTACACGGGCAGCCAGAACGCCAGCCACACCAGTCCCGCCAGGCCGGTGACCACGAATGCGGTGCGCCAGCCCCAGGTCAGCGCCAGCCACGGCACCAGCAGCGGCGCGACGATCGCGCCGATGTTGGAACCGGCGTTGAAGATGCCGGTGGCGAGCGCTCGCTCGCGTTTCGGAAACCACTCGGCCACGGTCTTGACCGCGGCGGGGAAGTTGCCCGACTCGCCGAGGCCGAGCACGAAGCGCGCGAGGCTGAAACCGGCGACCGATTTCGCCAGCGCATGCGCGGCCGCCGCGAACGACCAGATCGTGAGATACACGCTGTAGCCCATGCGCGTTCCGACGCGGTCGATGAACCAGCCGGCGAACAGGAAGCCGATCGCATAGGCGAGGGTGAACGATGCGCTGATGACGCCGTAGTCCTGCTCGCTCCAGCCGAACTCCGCGACCAGCGTCGGCGCGAGCACGCCGAGCACCGCCCGGTCGACGTAGTTGATCGTGGTGGCGAAGAACAGCAGCGCGCAGATGACCCAGCGGTAGCGGCTGAACATCGGCGGCGCGGGAGTGTGCGCGGATGCGCCGCTCATGCGCGTTCCGCCTTGTCCGTTGCGAAGACATCGCACGTTGCAGTGCCGATGCATGCAGCCGTCATATCGCTCTCCCCGGCGCGATTCGTGATAGCGCTATCAGTATCACACTCCGGGAGAGCGCCGCCAGCGTCGACATCGCGGCCCGGGGAAGTTTCGCTCTCGACGGCGTTTTTCATGCTGCGACGCGGCATTCTTGCAGGGGCAAGGTTTCATCCGCGCCCATGTTGCATTGCGGCGTGCCGGCCTATTTTGGTAGCGCTACCATCCGGCGGCCACTCCTGAGCGGCCGTGTGCGCGTTCCGGAGCAACGAGGCACCACCAGCCAACCGGCCTGCAGCCCACACCGCGCAAGCACGCCGGATCCACCATGTAGCGGGAGGGGAGTTCCGTGAGAATCCGTATCGCAAGAACAGCCTTGTCACACGCCCTGGGCCTGGCCCTGGTCGGCATCGCGGGCGCAGCCCTCGCGCAGGATCCGCCTGCCGCGCAGGAAGCGGCGACGCCGCCGCCTTCGTCGCGGGACGCCGTCGACCTCGACCAGGTCGTCGTCACCGGCTACCGCCAGAGCCTGCAGTACTCGACCGACGCCAAGCGCGAAGCCACCGGCTTCACCGACTCGATCTTCTCCGAGGACATCGGCAAGTTCCCCGACTCGAACATCGCCGAGTCGCTGGCGCGCATCCCGGGCATCCAGATCGACCGCGACGTCAACGGCGAGGGCCTGAACGTCGGCATCCGCGGCCTGCCGCAGAGCTTCACCAAGACCATCATCAACGGCGGCGAGGCGGCCACCGCGTCGATCGGCCTCAACCGCGGCAACCAGAACCGCGAAGTCGACCTGAACCTGTTCCCGACCGAGTTCTTCAACAAGCTCACGGTCTACAAGTCGCCGCAGGCCAGCCTGCCCGAAGGCGGCATCTCGGGCGTGGTCGACATGCGCAGCGTGCGCCCGTTCGACATCCCGGGCCGCCACTTCAACTATTCCGGGCAGTTCGACTACAACACCATCGGCGAGAAGTTCAATCCGCGCGGCTCGGCGATGTACAGCTGGACCAACGACGAAGGCACCTTGGGCGCCCTGGTCGGCGCGTCCGTGGTGCGCAGCCGGATCTCGGTGCGCGGCTGGGAGTCGGTGGGCTGGATGAACCCGGGCCTCAACTATACCCAGTGCGGACTGGAAGCGCCGGAAGGCGTGGACCCGCTCAACAACCGCCCGGCCGCGTGCAACCCCGGCGGCGGCGGCAGCCTGCAGATGCCGAACACGGTGCCGGACAATGCCTCGACGGTCGGGGCAGGGATGACACCGGGGGACATCATCGATGCCGCCTGGCTCATGGAGCAGAATCCGGGCCTGAGCATCGGCCAGATCACCGAAGCTCTGTTCCCGCGCCTGGCCCGTCCCGTCGACATGTCCGGCGACCGCGACCGCGAGGCCGTGGTCGGTTCGCTGGAGTGGCGCCCGAACGACAGGATGCACTTCTACGTTGACGCGCTGTACTCGCGTGCCAAGTACGAGAACGACCGCATCGACATGAACCTGGTCGGCCGCACCTTCGGCCCGTCCGGCTTCATCCCGACCAACATGGTGCTCGACGGCAACAACGTGGTGACCAGCGCGACGCTGGTCAACGCGCAGTTCTTCCTCGAGGCGCGCCCCTATCGCGACGAGGTGCAGTACTGGAACGTCAACCCCGGCGCGACCTTCTGGTTCGGCGAGAACGACGGCGTGAAGCTGGACGTGCAGGCGAACTGGAGCCGCAGCTGGTTCTTCCGCGAATCGCCGACGATCCTGCCGACTTCGCCGTTCACCACGGTCGAGTACACCAACAACGGCACGCCCAGCTTCACCTCTGGCGGGCTCGACCTCAACGACCCGAACGCGGGCTGGTCGTGGTCCGGCGGCCGCGTCAACCTCAACAACGAAAAGCGCGTGACCGAGGCCGGGCGCGTGCGCGCCGACCTGCAGTTCGGCGAGGACAACCAGAACATCAAGGTCGGCGTGTCGCACGACCGGTCCCGCCGCACCATCGTCGCCTTCGACAACAGCGCGGCCTGGCAGGCGAACGTCTTCGAGACCGTGCCCGCGTCCGCGCTGCCGAACTTCCTCAGGCCGGGCCCGCATGGCTTCATCACCGTCGATTTCGACGCGTTCATGAATGCCACCAACTACGGCCAGTTCTTCGACAGCGCGCCGGAAGTCGGTACCTCGCAGTCGGTGGGTGCCGCGTCGGGCGGCTTCGACGAGAAGAGCATCGCGGCCTACGTCGAGTTCAACGGCGAGACCGAGATCTGGAACCGCAACCTGCGCGTCAACGGCGGCGTGCGCTACGTCGACACCGACCAGGACATCACCGGCCCGGTGACGCTGGGCGCCGAGCGCACCTGGCAGACGCTGAGCGCCAGCTACGACGAGTGGCTGCCCTCGTTCAATGCCGCCTGGGACGTGGCCGACAACTGGGTGCTGCGCCTGGCGAGTTCGCGCACGCTGACCCGTCCGAACCCGCGTTCGATGCTGCCGGCGACGACCTTCTCCGACCCCTCGGCCGAAATCGCCGACCAGGGCAACCCTAACCTGTCGCCGTACCTGTCGACCAACTTCGACCTCGGCCTGGAGTGGTACACCGGCGACGAAGGCATGGTGGCGCTGACGCTGTTCAACAAGCGCGTGTCCGGCTACACCTACCAGGGCATCAACGTGATGCCGTTCCGCAACCTCGGCATCCCGCTCGATGCGCTGAGCGAGAACCAACTGGCGGCGCTCAACGCCAACGGCGGCCTCGACGCCCCGATCAACGTGCGCCAGCAGGTCAACGCCAATGCCACGCTTGACATCCAAGGCTGGGAGCTGATCTGGGTGCAGCCGCTCGATTTCGTGTTCGAAGGCCTCGGCATCATGGCCAACTACACCGACATCGACCTCGAGCCGACGGGCCAGGAAGCCAACCAGCTGGCCGGCAACCTGTTCGGCATTTCGCCGGTGATGTGGAACGCCACCGCCTACTGGGAGAACGACGTCGCCTCGGTGCGCCTGTCCTACAACTGGGTGGAAGGTTCGGCCCAGCGCGCGCTGGGCAACAACGAGGGCGGCATCAACTACGGCCAGTACTTCGGCGAGGACCGCGGCCAGTTCGACCTCTCGGCCAGCTACACGCTGGCGTCGCTGCCGTCGAAGCCGCAGCTCACCTTCAACGTCATCAACATCACCAACGAGCAGAGCCGCAACTACATCACCTATCCGAACGTGCCCGGCGACATCTACGAGCCGGGCCGCACGTTCCTGGTGGGCATCCGCGGGACGTTCTGATCCGCTTGTTCCGGAATGCTTTACTCCCCACGGCCCGTCCCGGCGTTTCCATGCCGGGCGGGTCGTGTCTTTTTCCGGGAACCCGGATCGGGGCGGCTGCGGCTATCGGCCGAAACCGCTCCTACAGAATGCCGGCCGGACAGATAGAGTAGCCGGGCGCAAGCCACCCTTCCTGCCAGCGGGCAAGCACGGACAACCCAACATCCATGAATACGAGCGCGGACAAGCTTTCGGTCACCGAGAAGGTCGGCTACAGCCTGGGCGACCTGGCCGCCAACCTGGTCTTCCAGACGCTGATGACATTCCTGGCGTTCTTCTACACGGACGTCTACCGCATCCCCGCCGGGACCGCGGCGACGATCATCTTCGTCGTCGGCTTGCTGGGCGCGTTCGTGTTCACGCCGCTGGTGGCGGTGCTCGCTGACCGGACCAACAGCCGCTGGGGCAAGTTCCGGCCGTGGATCCTGTGGACGGCGGTGCCCTTCGGCGTGCTCGCGCTGCTGGCCTTCAGCACGCCCGACCTCGGCCCGCAGGGCAAGGTGTTCTACGCGGCGGCCACCTACACCCTGCTGGTGCTGGTCTACGCCGCCAACAACCTGCCGTACGCGGCGCTGAGCGGCGTGCTGACGGGCAACATGGCCGAACGCAACAGCCTGTCGGCCTATCGCTTCGTGGCGGTGATGGTCGCGCAACTGGTGGTGCAGTCGCTGCTGCTGCCGCTGGTGCTGATCCTCGGCGACGGCGACCGGGTGCAGGGCTTCCACAACACCATCCTGCTGTTCGCCGTCGTCGGCACCGTGTTCTTCCTGATCACCTTCTTCACCACGCGCGAGCGCGTGGTGCCGACGGTCGAGCAGAAGTCGACCCTGGCGCAGGACCTCGCCGACCTCGGCCGCAACCGGCCCTGGCTGGTGATGCTGGTGCTGACCATCCTCGTGTTCACCACGCTGGCGCTGAAGGGCGGCACCTACGTCTACTACTTCCAGTACTACCTAGACGAACAGGCGCTGGCCGCGTTCCTCGAGGGCATCGGCTTCAACGGCTTCATCGCCGGCCTGAACGCGGCGCTGACCGGGATCGGCCTGACCGGCTTCCAGTGGCCCGAGGACTCCACCACCTCGGCCTTCAGCCTGTTCAACGCCGGCGGCATCATCTTCATGGTCGTGGGCATCGGCTTCTCCAAGCGCCTGGCCGACCGCTTCGGCAAGCGCGACGTCTACGGCCTGTTCCTGTTCGTCTCGACGCTGTTCATGCTGGCGTTCTACTTCTTCCCGCCGGACCGGATCGGTCTGGTGTTCGTCTCGCAGATCCTGCACGGCTTCTTCTACGGCATCACCATCCCGGTGCTGTGGGCGATGGTGGCCGACGTGGCCGACTACTCCGAGTGGAAGAACAACCGCCGCGCCACCGCGATCATCTTCTCGGCGATCCTGTGCGGGTTGAAGCTGGGGCTGGCGATCGGCGGCGCGCTGGTGGCCGGCATCCTCGCGCGTTACGGCTACGACGCCTCGCTGCCCGCGCAGTCACCGGACACCATCGACGGTATCCGCTTTTCGGTGAGCGTGTACTGCTCGCTGCCGTTCCTGCTCGGCGTGGGGTTGCTGTTCTTCTACAGGATCGACAAGTCGATGGAGTCGCGGATCGAGCGCGAACTCTCCGAGCGCCGCGCCGCACAGCACGCCTGACCCGGGGGACCGTACGGAATCACTGACATGGCAGACCAGGAATACACCGAGGCCGAAC
Source organism: Pseudomonadota bacterium (assembly GCA_023423855.1). GTDB lineage: Bacteria > Pseudomonadota > Gammaproteobacteria > Xanthomonadales > Xanthomonadaceae > Luteimonas. The sequence goes on from JAFAEU010000250.1 coordinate 5,791, forward strand.
TCGAGGCGCTGGCCGGCAAGGCCATCTCCAAGCCGCTGGTGACGCACATCTACACCGCGGACCCTTCCGCGCACGTCTTCGAGGGCAGGCTGTACGTCTATCCCTCGCACGACATCGACGCCGGCATCCCGTTCAACGACGACGGCGCCCACTTCGGCATGGAGGACTACCACGTCCTGCGCATGGACTCGCCGGAAGGCGAGGCGGTGGACTGCGGCGTGGCGCTGCACGTGGACGACGTGCCGTGGGCCGAGCGCCAGATGTGGGCGCCGGACGCGGCAGTGAAGGACGGCCGCTACTACCTGTATTTCCCGGCCAAGTGCGCCGACGGCCTGTTCCGCATCGGCGTGGCCGTGGGCGAGCGGCCGGAAGGGCCGTTCGCCGCCGAGCCGGAGCCGATCGCCGGCAGCTATTCGATCGATCCGGCGGTGTTCGCCGACGACGACGGCGAGCACTACATGTACTTCGGCGGCATCTGGGGCGGGCAGCTGCAGCAGTACCGCGACAATACCCACGCCGCGGACAACGAGGAGCCTGCCGACGGCGAACCCGCGCTCGGGCCGCGTATCGCGCGCCTGACGGCGGACATGAAGCAGTTCGCCGAGGCCCCGCGCGAGGTGGTGATCGTCGACGAGGCCGGCCGGCCGCTGCTGGCCGGCGACCACGACCGCCGCTATTTCGAAGGGCCGTGGATGCACAGGCACCAGGGCAGGTACTACCTGTCGTACTCCACCGGCGACACCCACCTGCTGTGCTACGCCACGGCCGACAACCCCTATGGCCCGTTCGTGTACGGCGGCGTGATCCTGACGCCGGTGATCGGCTGGACCACGCACCATTCGATCGTCGAGTTCGGGGGACGCTGGTGGCTGTACTACCACGACTCGATCCTGTCGGGCGGCGTCACCCACCTGCGCTCGGCCAAGGTGGCCGAACTGCACTACGAGGCCGACGGCCGCATCCGGACCCTGCATCCCTATGGCGAATGACACGGGCGCGACGGCGGACGCCATCGGTCCCGCCTCGCCGATGGCGCCGGGCGCGCTGCTGACGATCGCCGACGGCGAGCTGTCGGTGGACATCGCGCCGGAGGCGGGCGGCCGCATCGCCCAGATCCGCTGTGACGGCATCGAACAGTTGCTCGGCCACGGAGAGCACGGCGCGGCCGCCGCCATCGCCTGGGGCTCTTACCCGATGGTGCCGTGGGTGGGTCGCATCCGTCGCGGCAGCTTCGGGTTCGAAGGCCGCGGTTACACGCTGCCGGCCGATTTCGAAGGACACGCGATCCACGGCGTCGGCTACCTGTTGCCGTGGCAGGTGACGGAGCAGTCGGCACGCTACGTCGTGCTGGAACTGGCATTGCCCAACGACGCGCGCTGGCCGTTCGGCGGCGTCGCCGGACAGCGCATCGAAATCGATGGCCGGCGACTGACGATGACGCTGTCGACCACCGCGGTCGAACACGCGATGCCGGTGGCGATGGGCTGGCATCCTTGGTTCCGCAAGCCCGATCGGCTGGAGTTCGCACCCGATGCGATGTACTCGCGCGACGCCGACGACGGCATCACCGCGCTGCCGCTGCAGGCCGTGCGCCCGGGCCCCTGGGACGATTGCTTCGTCAATCACCGCGAGGTGGTGCTGCATCGCGACGGCCAGCGGCTCCGGCTGTCCTCCGCATGCAGCGACTGGGTGGTCTACGACGTCCCCGGCTTCGCCACCTGCGTCGAGCCCCAGACCGCGCCGCCCGACGCCTTCAACCTGGGGCTGGGGCTGACGCTGCAGCCCGGCGAAACGGCATCGGCGCGCTACTTGCTGGCCTGGGACTGACGCGCCGAGCCATAAGGCGCTTCCACGATCAGTCGTCCACGTCCCTGAGTCGCGCGATGGGCAGGTTCCATCCGCGCCGGATCGCCATGAAGCGGAGCAGGAAGCAGGCGCAGGCGCCGGCGATGGCCGCGGGCGCGACGGGGAATCCCAATGCCGATCCGGCGGCGACCATCGCCGCGCCCAGCAGCGCGGCGATGGCATACAGCTCGCGGTGCAGGACCGCCGGGATTTCCGCGACGAGCACGTCGCGCGTGTTGCGCTCGCCGCTGCGGCCCATGCGGATCGAGTCGCGCGAGCCGATCGGCTTGCCGTCGACCAGGATCAGCGTGTTCTCCGGGCCCATGCCGCGCAGGTCGATCTGGCGGTTGTTGCCGTACTGGCCGGACGAGCTGTTGCCGGTCAGGTTGACGCCGGGCATGGTGCGGATGAGTTCGGACAGGTCGTTGGCCGGCGGCCGCCGCTCGATGTCCTCGGCGGTGATGACCGAGGTGCCCAGCGCCTGCCGGGCGATCGCCTCGGCGGTGACGTGCACGGTATCGAGCGTGGTCGCGTCGGACTGGGCCCCGTCCGCGGCCGGGCCTTCTTCCTCCTGCGCCAGCGCGATCCCGGGGAGGGCCAGGACGATGGCGCCGGCCAACAGCGAGATGGCTGGCAGTGAACGACGACGGGGGGTACGGCGGGAGGCAGGACTGAACATGCGGGCCATGGCGGCGTCTCTCGATCAGGAGGGAACGGCGCTCTCTGGCGACAGCTGGAGGCGGGGCAGGAGATGGTTGCGCAGGCGTACGAGCGCACCTGGCAGCCAAGTATATTAATGAAAATGCGACCCGTTCTCAAACCGGATGCGACGCCGGGCACGTCGCCGCCCCGGATGGCAAGGCCGTCGTCGATGGACGCGACCTCTGGCGTACCGAATCCGTGGCGCGTGCGGTCGGGTCAGGCCGGCAAGCGCATGCCGTGCCGGCGGAGATCGGCTGCCGCCCACGCCTTTGCGTTGCTTTCGGGTGTACCGATCGACGCCTTCGGAGCGTTTCCGTCCGGGGACTTGCCCCGGCTGGCTCGCATTCGCACGCTGGAAAGGGCGAGGAGTCGCGAGTAGCGGCCGATACATCCTCGACGATCTCGTGCCCGCGGCAACGACAGGCGGGGAAGCATGGCGCTTTCGCGGGAAGGGATCGATGTGGCGCAAATCGCGGCCATCGCGGGTCCAGAGATTCCGGATGGATGCCGACGCAGAGTCAGGCAACAAAAAACCCCGCGATTTGCGGGGTTTTCTGGATTTCCTCGGATGTCGTCGGACGTCCTCGGAACTTGTCTGTGGTGCCCGGGAGAGGACTCGAACCTCCACGGTTTTACCCGCTAG
>JAFAEU010000267.1 GCA_023423855.1 Pseudomonadota bacterium
GCGACCAGCATGTCCACGTTGAACGGGCGCCCGAGCCGGAAATCGGTCTGCGTGCGCGCGGCCGAGGTCAGCCCGACCACGCGCTTGCCCGAGGCATGCAGCCGCAGCCAGCTCATCGGCCCGTACATGCTGTCCATGTCGACCACGATGTGGTCCGCCTGCGTCTCGGGCAGCAGTTGCCAGCGTCCGGACAGGCGCTCGTTGGCTTCGATGAAGGCCGCCTTGAGCGCGGCTTCGGTAGCAGGATCCATCCCGGCCAGGCCGATGGTCAGGGACATTGCGCGGATTCGGTCGGGGACACCGACGGAGTGTAAACCAGCGCCGCCACCCCGCGTACGTCAGCCTCCCGCAACGGGCGGGCGAATCCTACGAACGCCGCCGGCGCTTGGGCAGGTGCGACTTCAGGAACGCCATCTGGTCGGCGAGGATGTTGCGGTTGCTCAGGATCAGGTGCTCGATCCAGCTCGGCCGGTACGGCACCGCCAGCAGCGGCATCGACGCCTGCTGCGGCGTGCGCCCGCCCTTGCGCGAATTGCAGTGGAAGCAGGCGCAGACCACGTTCTCCCAGATGTCGCGGCCGCCGCGCGAGAGCGGCACCACGTGGTCGCGCGTGAGCAGCTGCCGGCTGTAGCTCTTGCCGCAGTACATGCACAGGTGCTGGTCGCGCGCGAACAGCGCGGCGTTGCTCAGCGCCGGCGTCGGGTCGAGCGCCTGCGGGCGCACGTGGCCGCGCGCTGCGATGATCGGGTGCAGGTCGAGGGTGCTGCGTTCGCCGGTCTCACGGCTCATGCCGCCGTGGATGCTCAGGCAAGGGTCGCCGAGCGTCCAGGCCACCGCTTCGCGCGCGTACAGGCAGGCCGCGTCCTGCCAGCTGATCCAGTTGAGCGCGCGGCCGTGGGCGTCGAGCGAGAGCAGGCGCACCGAGTCGAGCCGGTGCGGCAGCGCAAGGGGGATCGGGGATTCGGCGGAGACGGGGCCGTCCGGAATCCGTGGGACTCCGGTATGGATCACGCGAAGCTGCGCTCTGTCAGGCTCCATCGGGCGTCGAGCATACCCCGATTCGATGACGGTTGCGCAACCGGGCGGGCCAGCGCGCGCGGGGCGAAGAATGCTGCCCTTCCTCCATCGTCGTTCCGGCTACAGCCCACCTGTCATTTCGACCGCAGGGAGAAATCTTCTGGCCGCCCCCATCTGTCGTCCCTGTAGTCCACGCGCTACAGCCTCGCCCGGCGTGCTGCGCCCCGGGCAGGGCAGGCGAGATTTCTCCCTGCGGTCGAAATGACAAGCAGGCTGCGCTCGAAGCGATGGCTGCGCTCGAAGCGAGGGCCGGGAGCCGGCCGCCCCGTGCGGGCGACACCCCGTCAGGCGTCGAACGCCGCCTCGTCCAGCGCCAGCAGCGGTGCCGGTCCACTGTCGATCGCCGCCTTGTGCGCCAGCGTGCGCGGCAGGATGCGGGCGAAATAGAAGCGCGCGGTCTCCCGCTTGCCATCCTTGAACGCCTGCGGCTGCGACGAGGCCTCGGCCGCAGCCACGCTGCGCGCCCACCAGTAGGCCAGCGCGACGTAGCCCGAATAGAACAGGTAGTCGTACGCGGCCGCGCCGATCTCCTCGGGATCGGACATCGCACGCTTGCCGATCGACAGCGTCAGCGCTTGCCATTCGCCGGCTTTCTCGCGCAGCGGGGTGATGAACTCGGCCAGCGATTCGTCGCCGGCATGTTCCTCGCAGAACGCCACGACCATCGCCAGGAACGCCTTCAGCCCCGCGCCCTGCAGCTGCATGATCTTGCGGCCCATCAGGTCCAGCGCCTGGATGCCGGTGGTGCCCTCGTACAGCGTGGTGATGCGCGCGTCGCGCGCGAGCTGCTCCATGCCGTGCTCGGCGATGTAGCCGTGTCCGCCGAAGCACTGCAGCGCGTGGTAGGTGCACTCCACGCCCCATTCGGTCAGGCAGGCCTTGACGATCGGGGTGAGGAAGCCGAGCAGGTCGTCGCCGGCCTTGCGCTCTTCTTCCGTCGCGCCGTGGTCGGCGATGTCGACCTGCAGGCCGGCGTGGTAGGCCAGCGCGCGGCCGCCCTCGACCAGCGCCTTGCAGGTCAGCAGCATGCGCCGTACGTCCGGCTGCACGATGATCGGATCGGCCGGCTTGTCCGGGAACTTCGCGCCCGACAGCGCGCGCGACTGCAGCCGTTCGCGCGCATAGCGCAGCGCGTTCTGGTACGCGCGTTCGGCCAGCCCCAGCCCCTGCAGCCCGACGCCGAGGCGCGCGGTGTTCATCATGGTGAACATCGCCATCAGGCCCTTGTGCGGCTGGCCGATGAGGTAGCCCTGCGCGCCGTCGAAATTCATCACGCAAGTGGCCGAGCCGTGGATGCCCATCTTGTGCTCGACCGCGCCGCAGCGCAGCGCGTTGCGCTCGCCCACCGCGCCGTCGCGCGCCACCTTGAACTTCGGCACCAGGAACAGCGAGATGCCCTTGCTGCCGGCGGGCGCGTCGGGCAGGCGCGCGAGCACCAGGTGCAGGATGTTCGGCGTCAGGTCGTGCTCGCCGGCGGTGATGAAGATCTTGGTGCCGCTGATCGAATACGTGCCGTCGTCGCCGGGCTCGGCACGGGTCTTGAGCAGGCCGAGGTCGGTGCCGCAGTGCGGTTCGGTCAGGCACATGGTGCCGGTCCATTCGCCCGACACCAGCTTGGTCAGGAACACCTCGCGCTGCCACTCCTCGCCGTGCAGGCGCAGCGCGTTCGCCGCGCCGTGCGAGAGCAGCGGGAAGTTGCCCCAGGCCAGGTTGGCCGCGTCGATCATTTCCTCCAGCGGCATCCCCAGCACGTGCGGCAGGCCCATGCCGCCGTATTCGACCGGCGCCCCGAGCCCGCCCCAGCCGCCCTCGGCGAACTGCACGTAGGCCTCCTTGAACCCCGGCGCGGTGGTGACGCTGCCGCTGTCCTTGTCGTAGGCCACGCCGTGCTCGTCGCCGACCTTGTTGAGCGGCGCCAGCACCGTGCCGCAGAAGCGCGCGGATTCCTCGAGGACGGCGTCGATGGTGTCGCGGCCGGCATCGTCGAAACCGAGCCGGCCGACGCTGGGCTCGATGTCCAGCACGTCGAACAGCGTGAAGCGGATATCGCGCAGCGGGGCGGAGTAGCGGCTCATGGGCGTTCGCCGGCAGGAAGCGGTGGGGGCGGGGTCAACGCAGCACGCCGGGCAGGCCCGGCACCGGGCTCAGGCGGCTGTCGCGCTCGATCTCGTAGTCGCGCACCTTGCCGCGGTCGGCCGGCGCGGCGTCGATGGTGCCCTCGATGCGGTAGCCGATGCCGCCGCCGTCCGCCAGGCGTCCCGCCAGCAGCAGGCGCGCGTTCGCCGACGGATCGAAGGCCACGGTCACCACGTCCGCCGATTCCGGTCCGATCGTCAGGCCGGGCTCGGCGACCAGCGTGCCGGCGGCCTCCTCGCCGACCTGCAGCGCCAGCGACACGCGCTCGAAGCGCATCGGAATGCTGCTGTAGTTCTGAAGGCGCAGTTCGATCGACCAGCGCCCGTCGGCCTGCACGGTCAACTGCTGCAGGC
>JAFAEU010000398.1 GCA_023423855.1 Pseudomonadota bacterium
CATGGCCGCCGGGGCGGGATTGCCGCTGGCGATCCTCAACCGCGGGAAGACGCGCGCCGACGATCTCGCCTCGCTGCGCCTGGACGCCGACATCGGCGACACCCTCGCCGCTGCGCTGGAGCCGATCGAAGCCGTGCAATAGGTCGGGGCTACGCCCCGACGCCCGGCCATCGGCGGCCAAAGCGTCGACCACCTAGAGCCTGCCCCGTACCTGATACGGGGGCCGACCTACGCCATTCCATATCCTTGATCGCGAATGGGTAGGTCGGGGCTACGCCCCCGACGCCGGCCATCAACGATCACCGCGGCGCGACGTAGCCACCCGCCACGCCTTCCGGCGACAGCACCACTTGCCACAGCTGGATCAACCGCGCGCGGAAGCTCGCCATCGACGCGGCCAGGTAGTAGCGCCACATGCGGCGGAAGCGTTCGTCGTAGCGCGCCGGCAGCGTCGGCCACGCGGCCTCGATGTTGTCGCGCCAGGCCTGCAGGGTGCGATCGTAGTCGGCGCCGAAATTGTGCCAGTCCTCGATGACGAAGCGCCCCTCCACCGCCTCGGCCACCTGCGCCGCCGACGGCAGCATCGAATTCGGGAAGATGTATTTCGCGATCCACGGGTCGGTATGCCTGCGGCTGACGTTGCCGCCGATGCTGTGCAGCAGGAACAGGCCGTTGTCGGCGAGGCAGCGGCGCGCGACGTCGAAATAGGCCCCGTAGTTCTTCACCCCGACGTGCTCGAACATGCCGATCGAGACGATGCGGTCGAAGCGCTGGTCGAGTGCGCGATAGTCCTGCACGCGGATCTCGACCGGCAGCCCGGCGCACAACTCGCGCGCGAACGCCGCCTGCTCGCGCGAGATGGTGATGCCGACGCCCGAAACGCCGTAGCGCTGCGCCGCGAACTTCAGCACCTCGCCCCAGCCGCAGCCGATGTCGAGCAGGGTCATGCCCGGCCGCAGGCCGAGCTTGCGGCAGCACAGGTCGAGCTTGGCTTCCTGCGCGGCATCGAGGTCGTCCGCCTCGCGCCAGTAGCCGCAGCTGTAGACCAGCCGCCTGCCGAGCATCGCCGCGTACAGGTCGTTGCCGAGGTCGTAGTGGCGCTCGCCGACGTCGTAGGCGCGGTGCCCGCGCTGCAGGTTGAACAGCCGCGCGAGCACGGCCAGGCGCAGGTCGGCGAACCCGTGCACGCGGCGGTCGACCCCGGCCCCGAGCAGGCGATGCAGGAATCCGTCAAGCGAGGCCGCCTCCCAGGCGCCGTCCATGTACGACTCGCCGAGCGCCAGCGAGCCGCCGGACAGCACCCGTGCCGGGAAGCCGGCGTCATGCACCTGCAGGTCCCAGGGACGCTCACCGTCGATGCGGATGTCCGCATCCGCCAACAGCTGCTGCAACCGGGAACGGAAACGATCCTCGCCCATGCCCCCCGCCTTCGCGCCGGAGGCAGATCATTCCGGATTCCGGCGCCCGCAGGACGAGTCTACTGCACCGCTTCGCCGCCGGTGAACAGCTCGCGGTATTCGGCCGCGACGTGCGGCAGCAGGATGCGCGCCGGCACCTCGACCGTCTGCACGCCGTCCGAGTACGGCCCGACCTGGTACGGCGGGAACACGAACCGCAGCGCGGTCATGCGGCCGTCGGCACCCGCCACCGGCTCGAATTCCGTGAAATTCTCCGCATCCGGCACCGAACCCTCGTCGATCATCTTGCCCGCCGAGCGCATCACGCGCTCGCGCTCGACCGGATCGAGCTCGTCCGCATCGACCCGCTGCGACAGCGCCGCATGCAGTTGCTCGCGCACGAAGGCCGACACCTCGCGCCAGGCGCGCGGATCGGGAATCAGCTCGGACGAGGTGAGGCGCCTGTCCTGCTGCGGCAGCCAGACGAAGCGCGCGATCAGTGGCGCACCGTGCGCGCCACCGGTGTAGCTGCTGCCGTCGGCGGCGACCGCGAACACCTGCGGCGTGTCGGCGACCACCTTGAACTCCAGCGCGAGGTCGTACATGACCGGGCCCGCATCCTCGTCGAGGCTGCCGACCGCGTCCATCAGGTCGCCGCGGACGGCATCGGAATAGGCCTTGATCTCCGCGGCAAGCCCGGGGTACTTGCCGACCGCCGGCGGATAGGTGATGCCGATGATGTAGCGCGGATCGGTCTCCACCACGTCGCTGAGCTCCACCGCCTCCGGCACCGGCGCGGCCACTTCGGCCTGCGGCAGGCCGGGCGCCCCCTGCGGCGGCTGCGGCGCCTCGCGCCGGCAGGCGCACAACGCCGACAGGACGAGGAACGACAGCAAGATCCGCTTCATGGCCCGCTTCCTTGGGAACGACATCGGGGTGGTGATGGAGGCGCCAGCATACTCTGGCACTAACGTTTTTGTAACAACTTGTGGGTGCAGGCGCCGTCAATGCGCGTGGGTGGCCAGCGGAAGGAGGATTGGGTAGGGGCCAGTCGACAGCACGTCCAAAAAAAAAGTCCTGTCATTTCGACCGCAGGGAGAAATCCCGTCCCCGGCGCGGGACAGGAAGATTTCTCCCTGCGGTCGAAATGACAGGCTTTTGGCCAGGCTGTTCCCTGACCTGAAAGAAAAGCCCCGGGTGTTTCCACCCGGGGCCTTCCGGCTTGTTGCTTTTGAAGCGGGCTGCTTAGAGCGGCTGCACTTCGTCGGCCTGCAGGCCCTTCTGGCCCTGGACGACCTTGAAGGAGACCTTCTGGCCTTCCTGCAGCGACTTGAAGCCGGTGCCCTGGATCGAGCGGAAGTGGACGAAGAGGTCCTGGCCGCTTTCCGGGGTGATGAAGCCGAAGCCCTTGGCGTCGTTGAACCACTTGACGGTGCCGGTCTGACGTTCGGACATGTTGTTACTCCTTGAAACTAGACAGTGGATGGATACC
>JAFAEU010000440.1 GCA_023423855.1 Pseudomonadota bacterium
GTCCCAGGCCGCGCGCAGGCGCCGCTGCGTGTCGACCAGCAGGGCCCGCGCCGCGTCGTCCAGCGCCTGCGCGCCGTCGTCGACGAAGGCCATCAGTCCGGCGTCGATCGCGGCGTCGAGGTCGTCGCCGCGCAGCAGCGCGACCAGGCGCGCGGCATCCGGCGCGGCGGGAGGGGCTGGACCGGTGGCGGCTGGCTTCCGGCGCATGGCGGGGCGGTGTCAGCGTCCGTGGAAGGTCGGCTTGCGCTTGCCGAGGAAGGCCTCCGTGCCCTCGCGCATGTCGTCGGTCGAGAACACGAGGCCGAACTGCGCGGCTTCGTACTCCAGGCCTTCCTCGATGCCGGCTTCGCCGCCGACGTTGATGCAGTCGAGGATGCCGCGCAGCGCCAGCGGCGCGGCGTTCGCCAGCTGCGTGGCCAGCGTCATGGTGTCGGCCTCGAGGTCGGCGGCGGGCACCACGCGGTTGACGATGCCCAGCTGCAGCGCGCGCGCCGCGTCGATCGGCGCGCCGGCCAGGCACAGTTCCAGCGCCGCGGCGCGTCCGGCCAGGCGCAGCAGGCGCTGGGTGCCGCCGAAGCCCGGGATCAGGCCGAGGTTGATCTCGGGCTGGCCGAGCTTCGCGGTATCGGCCGCGATCCGCAGGTGGCAGCACATCGCCAGCTCCAGCCCGCCGCCCAGGGCAAAGCCGTTCACCATCGCAATCACCGGCTTGGGCAGCCTCTCGAAGCGGCGCATCATCCGCTGCCCGCGCAGCGCGAAGTCCCGGCCCTGGGCCGGGGTCAGGGCGGCCATTTCGCCGATGTCGGCGCCGGCGACGAAGGCCCTGGGCCCGGCGCCGGTCAGCACGACGGCGCGTACCGACGGGTCCGCTGCGGCCGCGTCGGCGGCGGCGTGGAGGGCGTCGAGGGTCGCCGAATCGAGCGCGTTCAGCTTGTCCGGGCGGTCGATGGTGATGGTGCGGACGGCGTCGCGATCGGCGATCTGGAGGGGGGAGTCGGTCATGGTCGGGCGGTCTGGAGGGAGGGGCGGCGTGCCGGGTGCCGGAACTTGTCGGGCCGGTCGCGGTCGGATCGGAGGCGTCAGTGGCGGTTAAGCCCCGCGACCGCTATCCTAGCGTGTCCATCAGGGGCGGTTCGACCGCCCCGTGTCGTGTCTGGGCCGGACGCCGGCCGATTGAATCCTTCTGGAGAGTGACTGAATGAAAGTGCGTTTGCTTGCCGCCAGCCTCGCGGCGATGACCCTGGTTTCCGCGGCGGCTTCGGCGCAGGACACGACCTCCGAGCGTGGCAAGCTGAGCTACGCGATCGGCTACAACACCGGCAATGAGCTGGCCGAGCTCACGGCGCGCGGCGAAGCAGTCGACGTCAACACCGTGATCAAGGCGATCCAGGACGCCTACGCGAAGAAGCAGCCGGCCGTGCCGGTCGACCAGCTCAGGGCCGCGGTCGAGAACATGCAGAAGCGCCAGCAGGCCAAGATGGAGGCCGAGTTCGCCAAGCTCTCCAGCGAGAACAAGAGCCAGAGCGACACCTTCCTGGCGCAGAACCGCGCCAAGCAGGGCGTGCAGACCCTGCCGGGCAGCACCGTCCAGTACCGCGTGATCGAGAACGGCAGCGGCGCCAAGCCGACCCAGGCCAGCGACGTGCAGATCAGCTACAAGGGTTCGCTGCCCGACGGCACCGTGTTCGTCGACACCGCGCAGGCGCCGGAAGGCCAGCAGGCCGGCCCGGTGACGATGAAGATCAGCCAGATCCCGCTGGTGGGCCTGCGCGAGGCGCTGCTGCAGATGCCGACCGGCGCGCGCTGGGAAGTGGTCCTGCCGGGCGACAAGGCCTACGGCACGACGATCCAGGCCGGCCGCATGGCCAACCAGGCGGTCGTGTTCGACGTCAAGCTCGTCAGCGTCAAGTGACGCAACGGCCCACGCGCAAGGCGCGTGGTTGCCGTTGCGTCATCCCGAGCCGCAGGCGAGGGATCTCCATACCGTAAGTGGGATGTTGACGGCGCCACGCGTCCAGCGCGTGGCCGCCGTTGCGTGATCTCCGCGCAAGCGGACATGCAGCCCTTCAGCAGTTGGCTCCGCGCGCAGCGCAGCCGCCCCCGCATCGATTCCGAAAATTCGACCGCGCCGGCCCCCGCCGCCGCGGCCTTCTTCGGCGACCCCGGTCGCCGTGTGGCACTTGATCTTGTCCATGAATTCCACGTTCCGCGCCGTGCTCAGTCCCTGCATCGGCGTCTGCATGCTCGACGACGCAGGCTTCTGCCTGGGATGCCACCGCAGTTCCGCGGAGATCGCGCGCTGGCTGCAGATGGGCGATGATGAACGCCTGCGACTGATGGAGCACGTGCTTCCGCAACGCGAAGCGCAACGTACCGATTGAGCATGTCCGTGGCCCGCTTCGACCGCATTGCGCGCGCGCTGCATCCGATCGACGCGGTTCCCGCCGGTCCCGAGTGGAACCTCGCCGAGCTCGACGGCCTGCTCGGCCGCGAACCGCCCGTCGCCGCTGCGGTGCTGCTGGGTCTGGTCGAACGCGACGACGACCTGCAGGTCCTGCTGACCCGCCGCACCGATGCCCTGCGCCAGCACCCGGGGCAGGTGAGCCTGCCGGGCGGACGCATGGATCCCGGGGACGCCAGCATGCTCGCCGCCGCGCTGCGCGAGGCCAACGAGGAAATCGGCCTCGAACCGCCGCAGGCCTCGCCCCTGGGCTATCTCGATCCGATGCGCACCGTCACCGGCTATCGCGTGGTGCCGGTGATCGCGCGGCTCGATCCGGACTTCGTCGCCCGTCCCGATCCCGCGGAAGTCGCTGCGGTGTTCGAGGTGCCGCTGTCGTTCCTGCTGGCGCGCGACCACCTGCGCGAACTCGACATCGAGTTCGGCGGCCGCATCCGCCACGTGCTCGAATACGCGCCGTATCCGGGTGCGCCGGAACAGCGCATCTGGGGCGTCACGGCGTCGATCCTGTACAACCTGCGCGAGCGGCTGGAGGCGGTGCGATGACGAGGTCCGGCTGGAATACGCTGGTGCAGCCCGAAGCGCTCGCCGCCGCGCTGGACGAGCGCGACGTCGTGGTGGTCGACTGCCGCTTCTCGCTCGCCGATCCCGAGGCCGGCGATCAGGCCTACCGGGCTGCGCACATTCCCGGCGCGCGCTACGCGCATCTCGACCGCGACCTCTCGGACCACGGCAAGCAGGGCCAGGGGCGGCATCCCTGGCCCGACGCAAGTGATTTCAGCGCGCGCCTGTCGGACTGGGGCATCTCGCCCGACAGCCGCGTGCTGGCGTACGACGCCGGCGACGGCGCGTTCGCGGCGCGGCTGTGGTGCCTGCTGAAGATGCTCGGGCACGAGGCGGTCGCCGTGCTCGACGGCGGCTGGGCGCGCTGGACCGCCCTCGGCCTGCCGGTGGACGCTGCCGTTCCGTCGCCGTCGCCCGCGGCCTACGCCGCGACGTTCGACGCCTCGCGCCTGTTCGATGCCGACGGCGTCCGCCGCCACCTCGACGCCGGCGGCCTGCTGCTGGATGCGCGCGCGCCGGAGCGCTTCCGCGGCGAGCTCGAACCGATCGACCCGGTTGCCGGGCACGTGCCCGGCGCCGGCAATCGTCCGTATGCCTCGAACCTGGTCGAGGGCCGTTTCAAGCCGGCTGCGCAACTGCGGGCCGAATTCGATGCGCTGCTCGACGGCCGTCGCGCCGACGTTGTCGTGGCCATGTGCGGTTCCGGCGTCACCGCCTGCCACCACCTGCTGGCGATGGCGCATGCCGGCCTGCCGGGCGCGAAGCTGTTCACCGGCTCCTGGAGCGGCTGGATCGCCGACCCGTCGCGGCCCGTGGCGACCGGCGACTGAGCCCGCCGGCGCGGGATGCCTACTTGCCGAGCTTCGCCAGCAGCGCGCGCAGCGCCGCCTGGGTGTCGGGATCGTTCCAGGACGCGACGAAGCGGTCCAGCTCGATGAGCTCCGGCCGCAGCGCGGCAACCACGTCGGCGCGCGCGCTCGCGCGCGTCGCCAGCACCGGCTTGCGCGGCAGGGCCAGCAGGCCGCGCAGCCATTCGCGCGCGCGCATCGGCACGTCGTCGATGTCGGCGAGTTCGTCGACCAGGCCGATCGCCAGCGCTCGCTGCGCATCCACCATCTCGCCGGCGACGAGCAGGCGCTCGGCGCGATGCGGCCCGACCGCGCGGCGCATCAGCCGCTGGATGCCTTCCGGGGCCACCAGGCCGACCTGGGTCTCGTTGAGGCCGATGCGGTAGTCGCCGGCGGCCATCACCCGGTAGTCGCAGCACAGCGCCAGCACGCAGCCGCCGGCCGGCGCATGGCCGTTCAGGGCCGCCGCGACCGGCACCGGGCATTCGGCCAGTGCGCGGGCGGCGAGGAAGAAGCCCTCCCAGGCCTCGCGCAGCGCGACGGCGTCGAGCGTCAGCAGGAACGGCACGTCCAGCCCGGCCGAGAACACCTTCGGGCCGCCCGAAAGCACGAGCCCCTGCGCGCCGGACGCAACGGCGTCGGCGATCGCGTCGCGCAGCTGCGCGCACAGCGCGGGATCCAAGGCATTGACCGGCGCACGCGCCAGGCGCAGTTCGTGGATGCCGTCGTGGGCGCTGCGTTCGATCAGTGCGTGCATTCGTCGATCCGATGGCTGGGTCGCGATATCATAGGCGGCATGAAACGCCTTCGCCGCCTTGCCGGTTTCATGTTGCTGGGCCTCGCCTCGCTGTCGGCGCAGGCGCAGGAATGCACGCCGCGCATCGAGTCGGGCTGGATCCGCCAGCCGCCGATGGCAATGCCGATGATGGCCGGGTTCGCGGAGATCGCGAATCCGTGCGAGGCGCCGGTGAGCATCGTCGCCGCGGGCAGCCCCGCCTTCGCCTCGGTCGAACTGCACGAGACGCGCCAGATCGACGGCGTCAGCCGCATGCGCCACGTCGAGTCCCTGCCGGTGCCGGCTCGGGGCAAGGTCGCGCTGGCGCCGGGCGGCCTGCACCTGATGCTGATGCGGCCGAACGCGGAGATCGAGGCCGGGCAGCGCATCGTGATCGAACTCGAACTGTCCGACGGACGCAAGCTGCGCGGGGAATTCGAGGTGCGCAGGCCGGACGCGCTTTGAGCGCGGCCCGATGGCGGCCGGCGCGATCCGGCCGGGCGACGGCGGTTCGCGCCTGAAGGCGCTCCTACGGCGCCCCTGTGGCCGCGGGGTTCGACGCAACCCGTCGCACCGCCTCCGGCAACGGCGTGGGCCGCCCGCTGGCGCGGTTGATCCACACCATCACCACGTGCCCGTCGGCGTGCAGCACGGTGCCGTCCTCGCTGGCGATGTGGTGGCCGATGGTGACGCTGGTGGTGCCGACGCGGTCGGCGAACAGTTCCACCACCACGCTCGACGGATACGGGATCGGCACCCGGTAGTTCATCTGCACCGCCGCCAGCAGCGGCGCGATGGTGTCGGTCAGCCATGCCTCGCCGAGCGAATCGAACCAGCGGATCCGCGCCTCCTCGAGGTAGGTCATGAAGTTCGAGTTGTTGACGTGGTTGAACGCATCGAGGTCGCGCCAGCGCAGCTCGATCGGCATGCGGACCAGGGAAGTGCGGTTGTCGAGGCTCATCGGCGTGGAAGGGCGGTCGGGATCTGCACAGTGTGCGGCGGCCGGCGGCGAGCAATTGCTCAGGCCGCCGACCTGCGCTTGCCGGCCTTGCCTTCGAGCCCCAGCATCTTGGCGAGGAAGCGGCCGGTATGCGACTGCGGCAGGCCGGCGATGTGCTCGGGCGTGCCCTCGGCGATGACCGTGCCGCCGCGGTGGCCGCCCTCCGGCCCGAGGTCGACCACCCAGTCCGCGGTCTTGATCACGTCGAGGTTGTGCTCGATCACGACCACGGTGTTGCCGTCGTCGCGCAGCTTGTGCAGCACGGCGAGCAGGTGCTCGATGTCGTGGAAGTGCAGGCCGGTGGTCGG
>JAFAEU010000455.1 GCA_023423855.1 Pseudomonadota bacterium
GGAGCCGATCGACTGGTAGTTGACCTGCTTGCCGGTGGCCTGCTTGTAGTCGGCCGACCAGCGCGAGATGGCGGGATAGACGAAGGAGGCGCCGGCGCCGGTGGCGTCGTTGGCCTGGGCGGTGGAAACGAAAGCGGTGGCCAGCGCGAGCGCGGCGGCCGAGGTCTTGAAGATGGCGTGCATGGGGTCCCTGGAGTCAATGCGGGAGGAATCCCGCTGCCGCGCTATTGCACGACCATCAGATGACACCGATGTTGACGTTCCATGACTGCAATGTGACGGCGTCCCGGGCTGCGCGAATAGGGTCCGCCCCAGCTGCCAGGCCGCGGGGGCGGACAGTACGATCGGTCGCATCGAGGACGCAAGCGAGGGCAATGCCATGTCGGGTGACGTCAACATCCCCTACAGCGGGAGCAACTTTGCCAACGATCAGGCGGTGGTGACCGCCGACGAGGTGATCTCCGGCGAAGTGGCCGCGCCCGAAGGAACGGAAACCTACGTCGTGCAGCCGGGGGACACGCTGTGCGAGATCGCGGCGAACGGCGGATACGGGAATCCGCCCGACATGGAGGCGTTCTATCGCGACAATCCCCAGTATGCCGAGAGCGAGCGCAATCCCGACCTGATCTGGCCGGGCGAGGTCGTGTTCGTCCGCAGCTCCCCGCAGGAGCAGCTGACGCCGGGCCAGTCCGGGGCGACGCCGGGCAACGGCACCGTGGCGACCGGGAACGTCGACGCCAACGGCAACCCGGAGTTCCAGAACTACGCCAACGGCCAGCCCGTGGGGCCGCCCTACACGTCGCCGGAGACGGGCACGGGGCAGCCGGCCAATGCGGACACGATCGATGCGCAGGGCAACGTGATCCGCACCGGCGAGGATGGCCGGCCGCTGACCGGATGGGCGCCGACCACGCCGGGCGCGAACGGCAGCAACGGCGCGGAGACGGAGTACACGTACTACGTCGACGGACGCGCGACCACCCAAACGGTGACCGGCGCGGACGGCGCGCCGGACGAGCCGCCGCCGGCGAGGGAGGTCGATTTCGCCGAGCAGCCGATCGAGGGCGACGGATGGTATGTCGTCAACGGCAGTTCGTCGGGGGCGCAATGGGCCTACTTCGTGGATGGCCACGAGGTCGCGGGCACCAGGACCACCGAATCGAAGGCGGTCGGCGATCCCGCGCCGGTCGTCGGACCGAAGCCGCCGCAGAATGGCACCGTCGCCATTTCGCCGCCGAACGAAAACGGCGTCGCGCAATTCCAGAACTACCAGGACGGCCAGCCGCTCGGCCCGCCCTACCACGCGCGCATGGGCGCGAACGGCCAGCCGGCCAATGCCGACACGGTGGATGCCGGGGGCAGCGTCGTCCGGACCGATACCGAAGGCGCGCCATTGACCGGCTGGGCGCCGACGACGCCCGGTGCGAACGGCAGCGACGGATCGGAAGTCGAGTACGGCTACTACGAGAACGGCGTGCCGACCGGCGTCACGCGCACCACCTCGCAGGGCCTGCCGACCGGCGTGCCCACGCCTTCGGAGCAGACGGACGCCGCCGCGCAGGCATCGTCCAGCGCCAATACCCAACTGGATAACGCTGCGGAAGACGAGAATCCCGAGATCGGCGTGTACGAGCAGCAGGCGACGGAGGCGTCCGAGAGCTTCGACGCGGCCGCGCTGGCCGAGATCGAGGCGACGACGGAACTGCCGCCGAACGCCAGCCGGGAAGACCATGCCAACGCCGTGCTCGAAGCGGCCGAGGCGATTGCCGAAAGGCTCGAGGCCGCGGGGCTCCAGGACCAGGCCGACCGCGTGCGCGAACTGGCGAGGGAACGCGCGGACGGGATCAACAACGAAGTATGATCCGCCTTCCGGCGGGGTCCAGGGGAACGGCGCCGGGAGGCGCCGTTCCTGCGTTCGGGGAGGGGATCGGGTCGAGGCCGGCGTGCGACGATGCGTTGTCGGCATGGCCAGGCCCCCGGAGCAGCTCGGCTGACACCGGATTGTCATTTTTCGTACATCCAACTGTCAGAACCGGTGCCCACACTGCGCCGGTCCAACGAGTTCCTAACGAAACCAGACGCATTTGCCCGGTGCCGCGCGATTGGCGGCGCGCGGGCGTGCCCATCCTTTTTCGCTCTTCCATTGCCACAGGACATCCCGATGATGCGCCACTCGCTCCTCGCCGCCGCGCTTGCCACCGCCCTCGGCACCGCCGCACTGCCCGCCGCCGCCCAGTCGTCGAAAGACCAGGAGATCGCCGAACTCAAGGCGCAGCTCGCGGCCCTCGCGGCCAAGGTCGAAGAACTGGAGACGCGCTCGGACGCGCAGTCGGACATCAACGTCGCCACCCAGGAAAGCCTCGACAAGATGGCGACCAGCAATCCGGTCGTCGACACCAAGGGCGGCATCAAGATCACCTCGGCCGACAAGAAGTTCGAGGCGCAGGTCGGTGGCCGCATCCACTTCGACACCTACGCCTTCGACCGCGACCAGGCCAGCACCACCGGCACCACCGAATTCCGCCGCGCGCGCCTGACCCTGCAGGGCAAGGCCTACGGTTGGGACTACAAGGTCGAGCAGGACTTCTCCGCCGGCACCAACCTCGACGGCCTGCGCGACGCCTACATCGCCAAGTCCGCCCTCGGCGGCAAGTTCACCATCGGCCACTTCAAGCCCTACCGCGCGATGGAAGAACTCACCAGCTCCAATGAAATCCTGATGATGGAGCGCCCGTTCGCGACCGCGACCGGCCTGTTCAGCGGTCGCCAGTTCCAGCAGGGCGTCGGCTACCTGCGCGGCGGCGGCAACTACACCGCGGGCTTCAGCGCGTTCAACCTGCGCGGCGCCAGCGGTTCGCGCAACGAGGGCGTCGGCTACGCCGGCCGCGTGACCTTCGCGCCGATCAACACCGCCGAAAGCACGCTGCACTTCGGCGGCTGGGTCAGCCACGAGAACGTCAACCAGGGTTGGGCCGACATCTCGGCGACCTCCAACTACGCCGGCCGCCGCGGCCCGTCGCAGAACATCGCCACCACCTCCGGCGCCAGCCGCAACAAGGTCGACGCCTACGGCCTCGAAGCCGCCGGCTCCTTCGGCCCGGTGTTCTTCCAGGGCGAATACGCGAACGCCACGTTCGGCCAGCCGATCGGCCCGGACCAGGACGTCGCGACGTGGTACCTGCAGGGCAGCTGGCACCTCAACGGCGGCCACAAGCCGTACAAGGCGGGTACCGGCGTGTTCGGCTCGGCGCCCGTCGCCGGCAAGGGCCTGTGGGAGCTGACCGCGCGCTACGACTCGGCAGAGAACAAGGATCTCAACCGCGAGGTCAGCAGCTGGATCCTGGGCATGAACTACTACGTCAACCCGAACCTGCGCTTCATGTTCAACTACACGCAGGGCGACAACGAGGTGACCGGCGACGAGACCGGCCAGTACGCGCTGCGCACGCAGTTCGCCTGGTAAGCCTCCCGCGCCAGGCGCTTCGGCAAAAGGCCCCGGACGGATGTCCGGGGCCTTTTTCATGGGCGCGGCGCCGGCCCGTTCATTCGTCGGCGGCGGTCTTGTCCTTGAACCGGCACAGGTCGCGGATCACGCAGTGCGGGCAGTCGGGCTTGCGCGCCTTGCACACGTAGCGGCCGTGCAGGATCAGCCAGTGGTGCGCGCCCAGCAGGTACTCCGCCGGCACCGCCCGCATCAGCCCGTCCTCGACCGCGCGCACGTCCTTACCCGGCGCCAGCCCGGTGCGGTTGGCGACGCGGAAGATGTGCGTGTCCACCGCGATCGTGCCCTCGCCGAACACGGTGTTGAGCACCACGTTCGCGGTCTTGCGGCCGACCCCGGGCAGCGCTTCGAGCGCCTCGCGCGAGCGCGGCACTTCGCCGCCATGCGCGTCGAGCAGGATCCGGCACAGCGCGATCACGTTCTTCGCCTTGGCGTTGAACAGGCCGATGGTCGAGATGTGGCGCTTGAGGCCTTCCTCGCCGAGGTCGAGGATCGCGCGCGGCGTGTTGGCGACCGGATACAGCCGGCGCGTGGCCTTGTTGACGCCGACGTCGGTGGCCTGCGCCGACAGCACCACCGCGACCAGCAGTTCGAACGGGGTGGTGTATTCGAGCTCGGTGGTGGGCGAGGGGTCGAGTTCGGCAAGCCGCGAGAACAGCTCGCGGACTTCGGCGGCCGAGAGCCGGCTGCGCGGCGGCGAGGCC
>JAFAEU010000012.1 GCA_023423855.1 Pseudomonadota bacterium
CGATGGACCTGTCGCTGGGCTACCGCTTCAACGACAGCGTCAGCCTCAACTTCGACGCGATGAACCTGCTCGACGAGGCCTACCACAGCTATGCCGACACCGAGCGCCTGACGCGCGGCGTGTACCGGTCCGGTCGCCGCTACCTGACCACGCTGCGGGTGCAGTTCTGACAAACGGCATCCACCTCCCGTTTCGATGCCGTTCTCCCCGCGGGCCCCGGTTTCGTCCGGGCCCGCGTTTTTTTGCCATATTCCCGAGTCAGAGCGAGGACAAGAGATGATCCCCCCCCTCCGTGCGCGGCTGCCAGCACTGGCCCTGTGTTTTTCATTCGTCCTTGCCGCCTGTAACAGGCACCCGGAAACCGCGCCCGCGACGCCGGCCGAAGCCGTCGCCAGGCCGGCGCTGATCCCGGCGCCGGCGTCGCTGGAGCAGCGCGAAGGCAGCTTCCGCTTCGATGCCTCGATCCGCGTGTCCGCGGACGGCGAGGCCGCGCAACGCGTCGCCGCACACTTCGCCGGGCTGGTCGCGAAGACCAATGGCATCGCGCCCGAGACCGCGCCGGGAACGGACGGTGGCATCGTGTTCGCGATCGATCCCTCGGCCTCGCCCGATGCGGCGGAAGGCTACGTGCTCGAAATCGCCCCGCAGCATGTCCGCGTCGCCGCCGGCGACGAGCGCGGCTTGTTCTACGGCGCGGTGACGCTGTGGCAGCTGCTGTCCTCGGCGCAGGGCGAGGCCGTGCGCGTGCCGGCGCTGCGCATCGAGGACGCGCCGCGCTTCGCCTGGCGGGGGCTGATGCTCGATTCCGCGCGCCACTTCCAGTCGGTCGACGAAGTCAAGCAGCTGCTCGACGCGATGGCGCAGCACAAGCTCAACACCTTCCACTGGCACCTGACCGACGACCAGGGCTGGCGCATCGAGATCCCGAAGTATCCGAAGCTCACCGAGGTCGGCGGCTGCCGCATCCCCGCGGGCGAGGCCGGCGTCGACCCGGCGGGCGGCGGGCCGCGCCCGTACTGCGGCTACTACACGCAGGACCAGATCCGCGACATCGTCGCCTATGCCGGCGAGCGCCACATCACCGTCGTACCCGAGTTCGACATGCCCGGCCACGTGCAGGCGATCGTCGCGGCCTATCCGCAGTACGGCTCGCTCGGCGACACGCCGCCGGTGTCGAACGAATGGGGCGTGCACCAGTACCTGTTCAACGTCGACGAGGCGACCTTCGACTTCATCGAGGACGTGCTCGACGAAGTGCTCGCGCTGTTTCCCTCGACCTACATCCACATCGGCGGCGACGAGGCGGTCAAGGACCAGTGGCAGCAGTCGCCGATCGTGCAGGCGCGGATGAAGGCACTCGGGATCGAGGACGAGACTGCGCTGCAGAGCTGGTTCATCAAGCGGCTGGAAACCTACCTGTCGGGCAAGGGCCGCAAGCTGCTGGGCTGGGACGAGATCCTCGAGGGCGGGCTGCCGCCGGACGCGACGGTGATGTCCTGGCGCGGCACCGAGGGCGGCATCGCCGCCGCGCAATCCGGCCATGACGTGGTGATGACGCCGGTGGACAAGCTCTATCTCGACTACCTGCAGACCGCGTCGCCGAACGAGCCGCCGGGCCGCCCGGTGCAGGTCACGCTGGAGACGGTCTATGGCTTCGAGCCCGTGCCCGAAGCGCTGTCGGCGGCCCAGGCCAGGCACGTCATCGGCGTGCAGGCCAACGTGTTCACCGAGCACATGCGCAGCTGGGCGCGCATGCAGCACGCGATCTTCCCGCGCATCGCGGCACTGGCCGAATCGGCCTGGTCGCCGGCCGCAGGCAAGGACTACGCGGACTTCCTGACGCGGCTGCCGGCGCAGCTGCCGCGCTACCGCGCCTTCGACATCGCGTATGCGCAGACGCCGTTCGAAGTGCTGGCGAGCGCGGAAGGCGAGCGCAAGGCGGGCACCGTGCAGGTCGCGCTGGAGAATCCACTCGGCTACGCGATCCGCTACACCACCGACGGCAGCGAGCCGGACGCGGACTCGCCCCTGTACGCGGCGCCGATCGAGGCGCCGCTGCCGCTGGACCTGCGCGCCGCGGCGTTCTCCGGCACCACCGCGCTCGCGCCCGCGTCGCGGCACGCCTTCGATGCGGCAAGCCTGCTGGCGCGCAGCGACGAGCAGCTCGCCACCTGCCCCGACACCGGCCGCCTGCTGCTGCGGCTGGAGGACGACGGCCCCGCCGACGGCGAGCGTGCGATCTTCAACGTCACGATCTTCTACCCGTGCTGGCTGTGGGCCGGCGCCGATCTCGACGGCATCGCCGCGGCGAAGGTGCGCCTGGGGCGGATGCCGTACTACTTCCAGCTTGCGCACGACGAACCGGCCCGCAAGTTCCTGCCTGCCGAAAGTGAACACGGCGAGCTGCTGGTGCAGTCGGGCGGCTGCAGTGGGGAGACCGTGGCGAAGCTGCCGCTGCCGGGGGAGACCGGCGAGGATGGCTTCATTGACGTCGACGTGCCGTTGGCGGAGGTCGGGGGCGTCACCGACCTGTGCTTCACCACCACCGGCGATACGCGGCCGGAGATGTGGGTGCTCGATCGGGTGGAGTTGGTGGCGCGCTGAAAATCGGGATTTTCTGCGAAAGGCGCCCCCACCCCAACCCTCCCCCGCAAGCGGGGGAGGGAGTCGGAAGTCGACATCCCTACCCTGCGCCGTTCCGCCCGCCATCGATCCGCAGCAGCAGGTCGCGCCACGGCGTCAGCCGCGTGCCCAGCCCGGCGATGACGCCGAGCGTATTTGCCAGCGCGTCCTTCATGTCGAACATGCGGTCGACGGTCAGCGCACCCTGCGCATATTCGATGCCGATGCCGAGCAGCACCAGCCCCAGGCCCGCGCCGAACAGTCCCGCCCAGTTGCGGAACAGCTGCACCGCCGACGCGGCGACGACGAAGTAGCCGAGGAAGTGCGTCCACTTGTCGCTGCCGTCGAAGTCGGGCATCGGCGGCGGCGGCATCAGCGAGCCCACCACGATCACCGCGATCGCCAGGCACCACAGTGCGCACCAGAAGCGCGGGTGCCGCAGCGGCTTGAGCGAACGGCCGAAGCGGTAGCCGTTCACAGGCGAAAACTCAGGTCGCCGACGAGGAAGGCCGCGTCGAAGCCGACGTCGCGCGCGAAGCCCATCGCCTGGAAGCGCTCGCCCATTTCGCCGGGCAGGGTCAGCGCCTTCGCCTGCTGGCGCAGGGCGTGGCGCGCGGCCTCGTCGGCGGCGCGCGCCTCGTGCGCGGCCAGGCGCTGCTCCAGCCCGTTGCCGATCAGGAAGCTGGCCTGCGAGCAGTAGCCGGCGAAGTCGAAGCCGGCGCCGGTGCCGGCCTCGGCCAGCGCGGTGAAGTCCACCGAGGCGGTGATGTCCTGCAGGCCGACGCGCGCGAACACGTCCTCGGCCACGCGGTGGCGGTGGAACGCGCGCAGGGTGCCGTCGCGGCGGCGCGGGTCGTAGTACTCGCGCCGCGGATAGCCGTAGTCGACGAACAGCATCGCGCCCGACTTCAGCCCGCCCGCGACCGCCTGGACCCAGTACGGCAACTGCGGCAGCAGCTCCGAGCGGTAGCCGTCGGCGAACGGCGCATCGAGCTGGCGCTCGACGTGGCGCACGGCGGCGGCCAGCAGCGCATCGGCCGGGCGGTCGCTGCGTTTGAGGCCACCGTCGCCGTCGAGCGCGACGTGCTCCTCGAACACCTCGCCGCCCTGGATCGAGAAGCGCGGCGTCGGCAGCGCGTCGATGACCTCGTTGGCGAACAGCACGCCGTTCCAGTCGTCCGGCATCGGCCCGTCGAGCCACTCGACGCGTTCGAACACCGGCGGCGTCAGGCGCCGCGACAGGTGCTCGCGCTGGCGCTCGCGCAGGTCGGCGCTGGGTTCGAGGATGGCGTAGCGCGCCGGCATCGCGTCGAGCCACATCAGCTGCTTGATCGCGTACTCGGCGAACTTGCCGCTGCCGGCGCCGATCTCGAGGAAACGCGCATCCTCGCCGACCTGCCCGATCACCGGCGCCACCGCCCCGGCCACGCATTCGGCGAACAGCGGACCGAGCTCGGGCGCGGTGACGAAATCGCCGGCGGCGCCGAACTTCGCCGCGCCGGCGCTGTAGTAGCCCAGCCCCGGCGCATACAGCGCCAGCTCCATGAAGCGCCAGAACGGGAGTGCCCCGCCGGCGGCCGCGACCTGTTCGCGGATCAGCGCCTGCAGGTGCGCGCTGTGGGCGAGCGCGTCGTCGGAAAGCGGGGATTCGGGCATCGGGCGGCGTCAGCGGCGACAATGCACAGGATAACGGCAATCCGGAGGACGCCATGCCAGACCAGCCCCGCGTCGCCCTCGTCACCGGCGCCGCGCGACGCCTCGGCGCGGCGATCGCGCGCCGGCTGCACGGCGCGGGTTTCGCGGTCGCCGTGCACTGCCGCAGCTCGCGCGGCGACGCCGACGCGCTGGCCGCGGACTTCGAAGCCGTGCGCCCCGGCAGCGCGCTGGTGCTGCAGGCCGACCTCGCGCAGTTCGACCGGCTGCCGGAGCTGGTGGCGAAGACCGTCGGCCGCTTCGGGCGGCTGGA
>JAFAEU010000079.1 GCA_023423855.1 Pseudomonadota bacterium
CCTGCGCGCGCATCGGCGCGATCCATTCGGTGGTGTTCGGCGGCTTCGCCTCGCTCAACCTGGCGCTGCGCATCGACGACGCGCAGCCGAAGGTGCTGGTCTGCGCGGATGCCGGTATCCGCGGCGGCAAGGTGATCGCGTTCAAGCCGCTGGTCGACGAGGCGCTCGCGCGCTCACGGCATCCGCCCGCGCACGTGCTGGTGGTCAACCGCGGGCTGGCGGGCGAACTGCCGATGCAGCCCGATCGCGACCTCGAATACGGCCCGCTGCGCGAGGCGCACAAGGACGCGCAGGTGCCGGTGGTGTGGCTGGAATCCAACGAACCCAGCTACATCCTCTACACCTCCGGCACGACCGGCAAGCCGAAGGGCGTGCAGCGCGACGTCGGCGGATACGCGGTGGCGCTGGCGCTGTCGATGTGGTCGATCTACGACGTGCGCGCGGGGCAGGCGTTCTTCTCCACCTCCGACATCGGCTGGGTGGTGGGGCATTCGTACAATGTGTACGGCCCGCTGATCGCCGGCGCGACCTCGATCCTCTACGAAGGCCTGCCGACCGCGCCGGCTCCCGGCATCTGGTGGAAGATCTGCGAGCAATACGGCGTGCGCACCATGTTCTCCTCGCCGACCGCGGTGCGCGTGCTCAAGAAGCAGGACGCATCGTGGCTGAAGCAGCACGACCTGTCGACGCTGCAGTACCTGTTCCTCGCCGGCGAGCCGCTGGACGAACCGACCGCGCAGTGGATCAGCGAAAGCCTCGGCAAGACCGTCATCGACAACTACTGGCAGACCGAGACCGGCTGGCCGGTGCTCACGCTGATGCCGGGCGTGGAGCTCAAGCCGGTGCGGCTGGGTTCGCCGGGATTCCCCGCGCCCGGCTACGACATCCGCGTGATCGATGAGAACACCGGCGAGGACGCGGGCGTGGGCGAGAAGGGCGTGCTGGTGCTGCAGCCGCCGCTGCCGCCCGGCTGCCTGAGCACGGTCTGGAACAACGACGGGCGTTTCGTCGCCAGCTACTTCAGCCATTTCAGGGAACAGTTGTACAGCTCGCTCGACTGGGCAATCCGCGACGGCGACGGCTACACCTTCATCCTCGGCCGCACCGACGACGTGATCAACGTCGCCGGGCACCGGCTGGGCACGCGCGAGATCGAGGAGTCGGTGTCGAGCCACCCGGGCGTGGCCGAGGCGGCGGTGATCGGCGTACAGGACGCGGTGAAGGGCCAGGTGCCGGTCGTGTTCGCGACCCTGAGGCGATCGCCCGGCGCGGGCGACGATGAACGCCGGACCGCGAGGGAAATGCTGCAGACCGTGGCCGACCAGCTTGGCGCGGTGGCGCGGCCGTCGCGCGTCTACGTCGTCAACGCCCTGCCGAAGACGCGTTCGGGCAAGCTGCTGCGGCGCTCGCTGCAGGCGCTGGCGGAGGAGCGCGATCCCGGCGACCTGTCGACGCTCGACGATCCCAACGCGCTGGAGGAAGTGAAGCGCGCGCTGGCGCGCGGACCGGAAGCGGGAAGCTGAGGCCACGCCCCTCCAAGCCTGTGGAGCGCCTTCAGGCGCCTACGGGCCGGCGGTGGGGCCTGCGCGGCCGATACGCAACTGAGCGCCCAAACCTGACGCTGATGGGCAGTTGCGGGCGGCGCATCCTGTGCGTATTTCCCCTGCCGAAGCGGCCGGTCGCCTGGCGCGCGGGCCGACGCCTCCGGTGTCTGGCCACCGGGTGGCCAGATATCCGTGACAAATGTCGCGGATTTGCCGCCAATTCCGCCGATTCCCGCCGCCGGCCCGAGTGCTGGTACGAAACATGCGTGATTTTTCCGCACTGGGAACGCGTGATCGGGGAGAGGGCGACATGCAACTTCAGGCAATGCCGGAAAAGACCGAGCTGGGGCGCGCCGAGATCGAAAGCCGCAGCCGCAAGCTGCAGGGCGGCCTGCGCTCGCTGCTGCTGCTGGTCGATGGACGCAGGACGTACGCCGAACTGCAGGAACTCGCCAGGCGGCTGCACGCACCGGAAGACGCGCTGCAGCAACTGCTGTCGCTGCAGCTGATCTCGGGCGACGCCGCTGCGGCGCGACCGTCGATCGGGGAGCCGGCCAACGAGCCGGTGGCCAATGCCGGCGACGGCAGCAACAACCGCTACGGCATCCTGTACGCGCTGATGACCGACATCGTGCGCGAGCAGCTCGGCGTGCGCGGCTACTTCTTCCAGCTCAAGCTCGAACGCGCGGTGGACGACGCCTCGCTCGAGGGGCTGCTGCCGGAGCTGCAGTCGGCGCTGGCCAAGAAGACCAGCATGCAGGGCGCCGCGTCGACCATCGAGCGCATCCGCGCCGCGGCCGAAATCGCCGCTGCGGCGGCCTGATACCGATCAGCCGCT
This sequence comes from Pseudomonadota bacterium, assembly GCA_023423855.1. GTDB lineage: Bacteria > Pseudomonadota > Gammaproteobacteria > Xanthomonadales > Xanthomonadaceae > Luteimonas. The sequence continues at coordinate 2,383 of JAFAEU010000079.1, forward strand.
GCAGGAGCGCCTTCAGGCGTGATCCGTCACGTTCGGCAGGTCGCGCCTGAAGGCGCTCCTGCCGCATCGTGCATGCTTCAGTCGAGGCCTTCGGCCTCCAGCGCCGCGCGCACGCCCGGGTCGGCGTCCATGCGGCTACGGAAGGCGGCCAGGTTCTCAAGCCCGGACAGGTCCAGGCCCAGTTTCTGCGCCCAGCGCAGTTCGACGTACAGGTAGGGGTCGGCGATCGAACGGCTGCCGACCAGCCAGTCCCTGCCCGCGAGTTGCGCATCGAGCCGCTCGAAATACCCGCGCAGCTTCTTCGCCGCCGCGTCCTTCGTCTTCGCCGCCGCGTCCTCGCCGAGATAGGCGGTGCTGCCGAAGAGCGGGTGGAACGCGGGATGCACGTCGGCGTTGAGGAAGGACAGCCAGCGGTTCACTTCCGCGCGCGAGCGTGGCGTGCCGTCGCCGGTGAGTCCGGCCTGCGGGAAGCTGTCGGCGAGATAGTTGAGGATCGCCGCGTTCTGGGTCAGCACCCAGCCGTCGTCCTCGAATACCGGCACCGCGCCGGCCGGATTGAGCTCGAGGAAGGCGGGCGACCTGCGCTCTTCGCGACTGACCAGCTGCATTTCGAACGACGCGCCGGTCCACTGCAGCACGATGTGGTCGGCCAGCGAGCAGGCGCCGGGGGACGAGTACAGCTTCATGCGCGATCTCCTCTGCTAAAGGGAGCGCCATGATGCCGGGCGCCGCGTGGCGGCGCGATGACGGCAGTGGAGCGGCCCGTGCCGCGGCCGGTGCCCGGTCAGCCCTTGCGCGGCTTGAGCTTCTGCACCTTGAGGAAGGTGTGGTCGCCGATCGTCGCCACCTGGTAGGCGTTGCGCCAGCTCGGCGCGGCGATGGCGTGGGCCATGAAATGGCTGGCGCCGGGCACGATCTCCTTGCGTTCGCCGGCCGGCAGCGCCCAGTTCTGCTCGGACTCGATCGCGATGCTCACCGCCTGCGCCCAGGCCTCGGTGTTCTGCATGCGCGTGCGCGGCGAGACGATGGTCGGCGCGAACTGCTTGCGCGCGGTGACCACCTCGCACATCGACTCGCCCCACAGGCCGCTTTCCTCGCGGCGCAGGGCGACCTCGGCCACGGCCTGCTGGCCGCGGACGGACTGGTTGCGGGCCTCGAGGTACACGGTCGTGCTCAGGCACAGCGAATCGGCGGCTTGTGGCGACATCAGCGAGGCCAACCACAGGATCCAGGCCAGTTTCATCGGGGAACTCCTTGCTCCGTTGCGCCCGGCCGCTGCCGTGCGCGCATCCCCTGCGGGATACGACGCCGTCGGCGGCGGTGATCGGACATGGCGTATTGGGGAGGGCAGCGACTCTGAGGCGCTTTTGCCCGGGCTCCGAAGTCCGCAGGAAGGCGGCTCGGGCCGGCTCCCGCCAAATCGAGGGGCGGGAAAGGTGCGCGCACGGTACGGGGGCGGAACCGAATCGTTCCTGAATGCGGGTCAGGAAGTGGATGATTCGATTGGAGTTTTTGCTCCGGAATCCGTTGCTGCAGTGCGGAAAATCAAGGGCTTGGCAGGGGAATCGGAGAAACCGGGGTCAGAGTGCAATTTCCCCTCGTTCACGCCGCCGTCTTCAGCTAAGCCGCGGTAAATTGCACTCTGACCCCGGTTTCTCCGGTTTCCTCCTCAGAGCGCGGCCGCCAGCCGACTGGCCTGCGCGATCGCGCGCTTGGCATCGAGTTCGGCGGCCACGTCCGCGCCTCCGACCAGGTGCACGGGGCGGCCGGCGGCCTGCAGCGGGGCCAGCAGGTCGCGATGCGGCTCCTGGCCGGCGCAGACCATGACGTGGTCCACGGGCAGCACCTGCGGCTGGCCGTCGACGCGCAGGTGGAAGCCTTCGTCGTCGACGGCGACGTACTCGACGCCGCCGATCATGCGCACGCCCTTGTGCTTGAGCGTGCTGCG
>JAFAEU010000122.1 GCA_023423855.1 Pseudomonadota bacterium
TTCGATCCATTTCCACATCAGCGCGTCGCCGATCTTCATGGTCTTGTTGACGATGTCGATGGCCGGCTCATTGATGCCGATGTAGTTGCCCAGCGACTTGCTCATCTTGTTGACGCCGTCCAGCCCCTCCAGCAGCGGCATGGTCAGCACCACCTGCGGCTTCTGCCCATGGTGCTCCTGCAGGCCGCGCCCCATCAGCAGGTTGAACTTCTGGTCGGTGCCGCCGAGCTCGACGTCGGCCTCCAGCGCGACCGAGTCGTAGCCCTGCACCAGCGGATACAGGAACTCGTGGAGGGCGATCGACTGCTGCGCCGCATGGCGCTTGGCGAAATCATCGCGTTCGAGCATGCGCGCGACGGTGTGCTGGCCAGCGAGGCGGATCATGTCCGCGGCCGACATCGCGCCGAACCACTCGCTGTTGAAGCGCACCTCGGTGCACTCGCGGTCGAGCACCTTGAACACCTGCTCGGCGTAGGTGTCGGCGTTGGCCAGCACGTCCTCGCGGCTCAGCGGCCTGCGGGTGGCGTTCTTGCCGCTCGGGTCGCCGATCATCCCGGTGAAGTCGCCGATCAGGAAGATCACCCGGTGGCCGAGATCCTGGAACTGCCGCATCTTGTTCAGCAGCACGGTGTGGCCCAGGTGCAGGTCGGGCGCGGTCGGGTCGAAGCCGGCCTTGACCCGCAGCGGCCGACCCAGCGCGAGCCTGGCTTCAAGCTCCTCGCGCTTGAGGATCTCGTCGGCGCCGCGGGCGAGGAGGTCCATGGCGGCGGGATCGGAGGCTGGCTGGCTCATCGGGGTCACGGCTCGGCTGGCCGCCACACTCGGCATGTGATGACGGTCGAAAGAAAGGATTAAATATATGTTAACGACAAGGACGCCGGAAAACCCTTTGCCGGACAAGGGTTTGACGCACCCAATTCATGTGCTTATGTTACCGCGCTGACGCGCCCGTCACGCCCTTCGGACCACTTCCATGACGCAGCAGCCCCAGACGTCACCGGATGACGCCCATCATCAGGCCATCCGGCAGCACAACCTGCGGGCCGCCGCCGAGAACACCGCCAACGAACAGCGTTTCGCCGACCCGCAGGACGCGGGCGCGCGATTCCCGTTCAACGGCCGCTGGACACGCCGCGACTGGGCGCACGCCAGCCTGTTCGCCACGCTCGGGGCGCTGGTCATCGGGCTGGTGCCGGGCTTCTCCAACGCGATGCGCGCCAGCGAGCACGCGCCCACGACCACCCTGTCGCTGCCGCTGCCGCCGCTGGCGGCCGCACCGGCGAAGGCGTCCGCGCAGCGCAGCTGGGACCTGGTGAAGGTCGAATCCGGGCAGACGCTCGGTGCGATCTTCGAGGCCCGCGGCATTCCCGCCACCACCCTGCACCAGTTGCTCGACGCGTCGACGGACAGGCAGGCGCTGACCCGGCTCAGGCCCGGCGCCGAACTCGGCTTCGACCAGGCCGGCGACGGCCGGCTGGTCGCGTTCCGCTACGACCGCAGCGACACCCAGCGCGTCGAACTCTCGCTCGCCGGCGACAAGGTCGCCGAGAAGCTGATCGAACGCCCGGTCGAGGTCCGCACCGCGGTGGTCAGCGGCAAGGTCGGCAAGTCGCTGTTCCATTCGGCGCGCAAGCTCGGCCTCAGCCCGGCGGTGATCAACACGCTGACCGACGAGGTATTCAAGTACGACATCGACTTCGACCGCGACGTCACCTCCGGCGACCGCTTCAGCGTCGTCGTCGAGCAGACCTGGCGCGAAGGCGAACTGATCAAGAGCGGCCCGGTGACCGCGGCCGTGTTCACCGCCAAGGGCAAGCCATTCACCGCGATCCGCTTCGAGCGCGAGGGCAAGGGCGAGTACTTCACCGCCGAGGGCCGGCCGCTGAAGAAGAGCTTCATCCGCAGCCCGATCCAGTACGCGCGCCTGAGCTCGCGCTTCGGCACGCGCCGGCACCCGGTGCTGGGCACCTCGCGCATGCACAAGGGCGTTGACTACGCCGCCCGCACCGGCACGCCGATCATGGCCGCCGGCGACGCGCGCGTGGTCTCGGCCGGCTGGCAGGGCGGCTACGGCAACGCCGTCGTGCTCGACCATGGCCGCGGCTACACCACGCTGTACGGGCACATGTCGCGCCTGGGCAACATCAAGCGCGGCCAGCGCGTGTCGCAGGGCCAGGTGATCGGCTACGTCGGCTCCACCGGCATGTCCACCGGGCCGCACCTGCACTACGAGTTCCGCATCAACGGCGTACACCGCAACCCGCTGCAGCACACCATGCCGCCGCCCGAGCCGCTGGGCGGCGCCGCGCTGGCCCAGTTCCGCAAGCAGACCGCGCCGGCGCTCGAGCGCATCCGCGAGGTGGAAGAGATCATCTACGCGACCGTGCCGGCGAAGCCTTCGAAGGACGATCCGCAGGTCGCGTCGGCGAGCGCTGCGGGCGGCAAGAAGGGCTGAATCGCCCCCAGTTGTCATCCCGGACGCAGAGAGGGATCTGCCCTCCGGACGCGAGATCCCTCGCTGCGCCCGGGATGACAGCCGGAGAGGGATGACCATCGCGGAATCGGGCATCGCCCTTGAATCCGCCCGCGTAGAATCGCGGGCATGTCCAGCCTCTTCCTCGGCCTGATCTCCGGCACCAGCGCCGACGGCATCGACACCGCGCTGGTGCGCTTCGACGACGACGGCCACGCCTGCCTCGCCTTCGGCCGCACCTACGCCTGGGACCCCGCGCTGCGCACGCGCCTGGTCGAACTCGGCCAGCAGGCCGCGA
>JAFAEU010000125.1 GCA_023423855.1 Pseudomonadota bacterium
GTATAGATGTCGCCGAACCTGAACTCGTTGTACCAGCCCGCCGAGAACAGCCGGGATTCGCGCGTGTTGTTGTCGTTGCGCACCACCGGCTCGATACCGCTGAGGGTGCCGCTGGTCACCACCGGCACGCCGTGGTAGGGCGTGGTCTGCGCGTCGGTGTAGGTGGCCGCGCCGTCGTTCCACCAGGGATCGTTGGTCCACATCGTGCCGCGCATCCATTCCTCCTGGTCGAAGCGCGACGCGTAGACGTCGAGCACGCTGTGCCAGGTGTCGTTGGGCTTGAGTTCCAGCACCGCCATCACCCCGTCGCGGGTGGTGTCGCGAGACTTCACCCAGCCCTCGGCGCCCTGCAGCGCGATTGCGTCGGCCGGCTTGGCGCCCTGCGGCGTGCCCCACAGGTCGGTGTTGGCCCACCACCACGACTTGTAGTGCTGCTCCTGGAACGGCGATGTCATGCGCGCCACGCCGATCGCGAAGCCGACGGTATCGTTGGCGAACTGGTCGACGTACGAGGCCGAGACGCGGTAGCCGGTGTCCTCGCCGCCGTCGGTGATGTTGCCGAGCGAGTTGTACTCGCCCTGGCCCGAGAACACGATCCGGCGCTCGCCGAACGCCAGCGGCCGGATACTCTGCAGGTCCACCGTGCCGGAGATGCCCTGGCCGATGAGCGAGGCGTCGGGCGTCTTGTACACGGTGACGCCGTTGATCAGTTCCGAGGGGTACTGGTCCAGCTCCACGCCGCGGTTGTCGCCGGTGGTGACCTGCTCGCGGCCGTTGAGCAGGGTGCCGGCGAACTGCTCCGAGAATCCGCGGATGTGCACGACCTGGCCGCGGCCATCGAGCCGCTGCGAGGTGAGGCCGGGCAGGCGGGCGATGGAATCGGCGATGCTGATGTCGGGCAGCTTGCCGATGTCCTCGGCGCTGATCGCCTCGACGATCGAGGTCGACTCGCTCTTGGTTTCGACCGAGCTCGCGATGCTGCCGCGGATGCCGGTGACGCGAACCGTGTCGAGTTCGGTCGGCTGCTGCGTGGCCGGTGCCGGGAGGGGTTCTTCCTGCTGCGGCGCGTCCTGCGCGTACGCGATGACCGGACAGGCGATGGCCGCGAGGCAGGCGAGGACGAGGCGGTGGCGTCGCGGTGCGCGCAGGTTTGGCGATGACGCGGCATGAACGAAAAAGGTGGATGATGAAACACGCATGGGCATTCCCTCTCCAAGGAACTGACAGCGTTGACGTAGCGATGCGCCGCTGCCTTGTCAACGCGACTTTGTGGAAGCGCAAGCGATGTCGCCATTCCCCAGCCCGTTACATCGCGTTACATGGCTTCGTTCAGCTGCAGGCGTTGCGATGCAGCACGCGCATTGCGCGTCGGCGCAGCGCATTGCGACGTGGTTGCATCGCGCGGCGATGGCATGTTGTGCATGCCTGGCCGTCGCGTGCGCAACGCCATCCGGTGGCGTGCCGGCGGACGCAGGCCTGGTCGAGGTCTGGACCACGACCGCCGACCGGCAGCAGGTGCTGTCTCCTTCGACGCTGGCGATGACGGCGTCCGGCGACGGCGAGGCGGACATCGAGGTCGACGCCCGCACTCGCCACCAGCGCATGCTCGGATTCGGCGCGTCGATCACGGACGCGTCCGCGTGGCTGATCCGCCATCGCATGGACGAAGCACAGCGCGAGGCCCTGCTGCGCGAACTGTTCGGCCGCGACGGCGACGGCGTCGGCTTCGACTTCGCGCGGCTGACGATCGGCGCCTCGGATTTCTCGCGCAGCCACTACAGCCTCGACGATCCGCCCGACGGCGCGCCGGATCCGGCGCTGCGACATTTCAGCATCGCGCCCAACCTCGACGACGTGGTGCCGGTGACCCGGCAGGCGCTGGCGATCAACCCGCAGCTCAGGATCATGGCTTCGCCGTGGAGCGCGCCGGCGTGGATGAAGGACAGCGGCTCGCTGGTCAAGGGCCGCCTGCTGCCGCGGTACTACGACGCGTTCGCGCGCTACCTGCTGCGCTACGTCGACGCCTACGCGGACGAAGGCATCCCGGTCTTCGCGCTGACGGTGCAGAACGAACCCGACTACGAGCCGGACGACTATCCCGGCATGCGCTTCAACGCACCCGGGCGCGCGCGCTTCATCGGCGACCACCTCGGCCCGCTGCGCGACCAGCGGCATCCGGACCTGCAGATCTTCGACTGGGACCACAACTGGGACAAGCCGGAGGAGCCGCTGGCGGTGCTGGCCGACGCGGCCGCGTCGAAACACGTGTCCGCCGTCGCCTGGCACTGCTACGGCGGACACGTGTCGGCGCAGGCGCCGGTGCGCGACGCGTTCCCGGACAAGGACGTCTACATGACCGAGTGCTCCGGCGGCGACTGGGAGCCGGTGCGCAGCGGCGGACTGGTGCTGCAGGCGCGCACGCTGGTCATTGGCGCCACACGCCACTGGGCGCGCGGCGTGCTGTTCTGGAACCTCGCGCTCGACGAGAACGGCGGACCGCACGCCGGCGGCTGCGCCACCTGCCGCGGCGTGGTGACGATCGACTCGAAGACGGGCGAGGTGAGCCGGACCGACGACTACTACGCGCTGGCCCACGCCAGCCGCTTCGTGCGCCGCGACGCCTGGCGGATCGCCTCCACGGACACCGGCGGCGGGATCGACAACGTCGCGTTCGAGAACGCCGACGACGGCTCGCGCGTGCTGGTCGCCAGCAATTCGAACGAGGCGCCGCGGACGATCACGGTGGCCGAGGGCGGGCGGAGGTTCGCCTACACGATACCGGCCAGGAGCGTGGCGACGTTCCGCTGGCTTCCGGAGGATCGCTAGGGCGCTTTCGAGCCAGTCTTGTGCAGCCAGAGGTTCGTCATCCCGGCTCGCACCGGGATGACGATGGTGGAACAAAAGACCGGGACGGCCGATCACCCGATCGGCGCGTCCCGGCGGAGGAAGTCTTCAGTTCGTCGTGCAGTCGACCTTGTGGTCGAAGTCGGTGCTGGCCGCGACGCGGGTCAGCGCCAGCGTCGTGCCCGCGCCCGCGCGCAGCGCGAAGGGCACGTCGAGCCTGCCGGTGTCGGCGCCCTGCGCGCGCAGGCACTTCAGCGGCACCGCCAGGCGGGTCCACTCGCCGCGCGGCAGCGCCGCCAGCGCCTGGCCGATCTCGACTTCGCCCGTGCAGCCCTCGCCGCAGCCGGCAACCAGCACCGCCTTGCCGTCGGCCGGCAGCGCGTCCACGCGCAGGGTGGCGACCACCGGCACGTCGCCGTTGGTCTCGCGCGTGAGTTCCAGCGGCGCGTTCGACAGCAGCTGCACGGTGCCGCCGCCGGTCCACGCGAACAGGCGCGCGCCTTCCTGTACCTCGTGGTTGATCGCGGTCATCTCCAGCGAACCGTCGGCGGTCTTCGCCGCCGGATGCACGATGTCCATCGCGGTGCCGTCCGCGCCCACCAGGCGCAGGGTGAAGCCCGTGGTCGCCACGCCGCGCTCGAACCAGGTGTTGCCCGAATCCGCGTTCGGGTCGATGCCGGGATCCTCCGGCAGCGCGGCGAGGTCGCCGCTGTCGGCGTAGGTCAGGCCGTGGCCGAACGCGAACTGCGGGTCGTAGTTGTCCTGGCCGACGTTGTTGGCGTACTGGTCGGCGCGCCTGGGCCAGGAAAAGCTCAGCTTGCCCTTGAAGTCATGCTGCGGCTTGCCGTCCGCGCCCTGCAGCAGCACGTCTGCGACGCCGCCGCCCTCCGAGCCCGGCAGCCACGCGGCGACGAAGGCGTCGGCGGCGTTGATCTCGCGGTTGAGCCACAGCGGGCGGCCGCTCAGGAACACCGCGACCACCGGGATGCCGTCGGCCTTGAGCTTCTGGATCAGTTCGAGGTCGCCGGACCTGCCCGACTTGAACATCAGGTTCGCCAGGTCGCCCTGGAATTCGGCGTAGGGCTCCTCGCCGAACACGACGACGGCGGCGTCCGGCTTGTTCCGGTACTTGCCGTCGACCGCCAGCTCGGCGCTGCCGCCGGCGGCGGCGACCTGGGCCTTCAGGCCGTCCCAGATCGTGTCGGCATTGGGGAAATCCCCGCGCAGGGTGTCGCTGCCCTGCCAGGTCAGCGTCCAGCCGCCGGTCTGCTTGCTCATGTTGTCGGCGCCGTCGCCGGCGACCAGCAGCTTCGTCTTCGGTGACAGGGGCAGCACGCCGCCCTGGTTCTTGAGCAGCACCAGCGATTCGCGCACCGCCTGGCGCGCGACCGCGCGGTGTTCCGGTGCGCCGAGCAGTTCGAACTTGCCGCCGAGCGCGCGCGCCGAGGGCTTCGGCTTCTCGAACAGGTTGGCGCGGAACTTGACGCGCAGGATGCGGCGCACCGCGTCGTCGAGACGCGCCATCGGCAGGGTGCCGTCCTTCGCGTGCGCCAGCGTGGTCTCGTACAGCTCCTTCCAGCTGTCGGGCGCCATCGCCATGTCGAGGCCGGCGATGAAGGTCTGCGCGCAGTCGGTGTTGCTGCAGCCGCGGACCTGGCCGTGGCCGTTCCAGTCGCCGACGATGAAGCCGCCGAAGTTCATCCGGTCCTTGAGCACGTCGGTCATCAGCGGCTTGTGGCCGTGCATCTTCTCGCCGTGGAAGCTGTTGAACGAGGCCATCACTGCCTGCGCGCCGGCCGCGATTGCGGGCACGTAGCCGGCGGCATGGATGTCGCGCAGCTGCGCCTCGCTGACCTGGGTGTCGCCCTGGTCCTTGCCGTTGCCGGTGCCGCCGTCGCCGAGGAAGTGCTTGACCGAGCTCATGACGTGGTGGTCGTCGAGGAAGCCCGCGCTGCCCGGCTTGCCCTGCAGGCCCTCTACGAACACGCCGGCGTAGCTGGCCACCAGTTCGGGCGATTCGGAATAGCCTTCGTAGGCGCGGCCCCAGCGGTCGTCCTGCGGCACCGCGACGGTCGGCGCGAAGGTCCACTCCATGCCGGTGGTGCGGGTCTCGATCGCGGTGATGCGCGCGATCTCGCGCAGCAGCTCCGGGTTGCGCGTCGCGCCCAGGCCGATGTTGTGCGGGAACAGGGTGGCGCCGACGATGTTGCTCTGGCCGTGCATCGCGTCGATGCCCCAGATCACCGGGATCGCCTTGCCGCCGCCGCTGGTGTCCATCGACGCTTCCCAGAACGCGTCGGCCAGCGCCAGCCACTCCGCAGGTCTGGCGTTGTACTTGCCGCCGGGATCGGAGCCGCCGCCGGCGAGGATCGAGCCGAGCCGGTACTTGCGCACGTCGTCGGGGGTGATGCTGCCGATGTCGCCCTGGATGATCTGGCCGACCTTCTCCTCCAGCGTCATCGACGCCAGCAGGTCGTCGACCTTCTTCTCCAGCGCCGCATCCGCCGCGAACGGCCACTCGGGCTGCGGCCAGTTGCCCGGATCGACCGTGACCGCGTTCGTGCCCGATTCGGTTTCGGCGCTGCCGGCGCCGTCGGCCGGGGCCGGACGTTCACCGCTGCAGGCGGCGAGCAGCAGCGCGGCAGCGAGGCCGGAACAGAGGCGCGAAACGGTGACGCAGGCGCGAGAGGTGCTCATGGAGTCGGTTCCCGTGGAGTCATAAGCCTGTGCCGCGGGCACCGATGGCGCGCCGCGGCATGACAGCGTTGTCAGAATGTGCACCATACCCGGTCTGCGCCGGCGATGCTTGCTGCACAGCACAAGCGGGAACCCGCGCCTTCCGGAGGGCGAAGCGATGGCACCGCAACGCAGGGCCAGGGGCGCCGCGCACGCGCGCGACGGCCATAACGAGACGGCCGGTGGCCGTCTGGCAGAATCCGCAGCCTTCCCGGGGAGGACCGGCAGGACCATGGCGCGCGTACGGATCGAGGATGTGGCGGAGGAAGCGGGCGTGTCGATGAAGACCGTCTCGCGCGTGCTCAACGAGGAGCCGAACGTGTCCGAGTCGACCCGCGAGCGCGTGCGCGCGGTGGTCGAACGGCTGCAGTACCGCCCGCACCCGTCCGCGCGCGTCCTCGCCGGGCGCAAGTCCTACCTGGTGGCGATGCTGTACGACAACCCGTCGAGCAACTACCTGATGGAAGTCGAGCTCGGCGTGCTCGACGCCTGCCAGGCCCAGCACTACAACCTGATGCTGGCGCCGCTGGTCTACGACGCCAAGGACATCGTCTCCAAGGTCGAATCGCTGGTGTTGCAGACGCGCGTGGACGGCGTGGTTCTGACGCCGCCGATCACCGACGATGCCGCGCTGCTCGCGCGCCTGGACGAGCTCGACATCCCGTGGGCGAGCATCTCGCCGCGCGAGGAGAACCGCCGCATCGGCGTGATCGTCGACGAGCCCAGCGCCGTGGCCGAGATGATGCTGCACCTGGCCTCGCTGGGGCACCGGCGCATCGCGCACATCAAGGGCCATGCCGCGCACGGCGCCAGCGCATGGCGGCTGGCGGGCTATCGCGACGGGCTGGCGCGGGCCGGCCTCGCGGTCGACGAGACGCTGGTGGTGGACGGCGAGTTCTCCTACGACTCCGGCTTCGCGGCGACCAACCGCCTGCTCGACCTGCCCGACCCGCCGACCGCGATCTTCGCGGCCAACGACGACATGGCGGCCGGCGCGATCGGCGCGATCTGCGAGCGCGGGCTGTCGGTGCCCGGGGACGTCTCGGTATGCGGCTTCGACGACACGCCGATCGCGCGCCACATCTATCCTGCGCTCACCACGGTGCGGCAGCCGACGCGCGAGATGGGCCGGCTGGCCGGCGTCGAGTTGCTCAAGGCGATCCGCGACCGCGACGAGGGCGGCATCGTCACCGTGCCGTACGCGCTGCAGCTGCGGCGATCCACCGGGCCGCGCCCGCGCTGAACCCTGGCGAGGGTCCATCCGGCCCGGCCTCGCGGTCGTGTCCGACAAGACATTTACGCTGCACCGCAGCATCGTTTTCCGCGGAAAACAGGCCTTTTTGCGGGCGACACCGTTGTCTCGAACAAATGTTGACAACGCTGTCAGTTTCACTTCCAATGCACGAACCCGATCGCAACCCGGTCGCGGCCACCACAACTCGGCTTTCGTGATTCCTTTGGAGAGGGGAGGTTCATGAAACACATGCACGCAGCGCCCAAGCGGCGCCTGTTGACGACGGCGCTGCTCCTGGCGCTGGCTCCGCCGCTCGCGGCGCAAACCGCGGATGACACCGCGCAATCCCCGGACGTCGCGCAAGCGCAGGGGGAACCGGAAACGCTCGACACGATCTTCGTGACCGGCATCCGGGCCAGTCTCGAATCGTCGATGAACCTCAAGCGCGATGCGCAGGGCGTCGTCGACGGCATCGTCGCCGAGGACATCGGCAAGTTCCCGGACACCAACCTGGCCGAATCGCTGCAGCGCATCAGCGGCGTGTCGATCGACCGCACGTCGAGCGGCGAAGGCTCGAAGGTGACCGTGCGCGGCCTGGGGCCGGACTACAACCTGGTCCTGCTCAACGGCCGGCAGATGCCGGCGTCGAACCTCGGCTCGGGCGGCGCGGGCGCGTCCAGCTCGCGCTCGTTCGACTTCGCCAACCTGGCGAGCGAATCGATTTCGGCGGTCGAGGTCTACAAGACCGGGCGCGCCGACAATTCGACCGGCGGCATCGGCGCCACCATCAACGTCAGGACGGCGCGGCCGCTGGAGGCGGAACCCGTCATCAGCCTCGGCCTGAAGTCGGTCTACGACGAGTCCAACCAGAACCTGCCGCGCACCATGCAGGGCAGCGACTTCAGCGGCGAACTGTCGGGCATCTTCAGCCAGACCTATGCCGACGGGAAGTTCGGCATCGCGCTCAGCGGCAGCATCCAGGACCGCAATTCCGGCTTCAACCAAGCCTCGGTGGCCGATGGCTGGCTCACCTTCCACGGCGACGACGACAACAGCTGGCAGCGACTGCCGCTGCCGGGCGAGTCCTACTACGACCGCGTCCAGAACCGCCCGCCGCTCGACGGCATCTACGCGCGGCCGCAGAACACCGGCTACAGCGTCAACGGCGTGCAGCGCCAGCGCACCAACGGCCAGCTGACCCTGCAGTGGGCGCCGACCGACAGCGTCACCACGACGCTGGACTACAACTACATCGAGAACAAGGTGCAGCAGCAGCGCAGCGAACTCTCGGTCTGGTTCAACTACGGCCCGGGCGACAGTTCCTGGACGGATGGCCCGATCTCGGCGCCGATCGTCTACTCCGAGGACATGGAGAACTCCGACCTGTCGATGGGCGGCATGCAGCTGGCGACCCGCACCAAGGGCGACATGCTGGGCTTCAACGTCGAATGGGAAGTCAATGACGACCTGAGCCTGGAGTTCGATTACCACAACTCGCAGGCCGAGTCGCGGCCGGACAGCCCGTTCGGTTCCGCGGGCGTGCTCGGCGTCGCGGCGTACATCCGCGGCACGACCACCGTCGACTACAGCGGCGACATCCCGATCGTGAACGTCGCGCTGCCCGACGGCATCAGCCAGGTCGAGGCCTCGCAGGCGCTGGTCACCGGCTCGGTCTTCCAGAACAGCTACAACAAGTCGGAAGTCGAGCAGTTCCAGACCAAGGGCCGCTTCGAGTTCGGCGACTATTCCGGGCTGGACTTCGGCGTCGCGCTCACCGAGGTGCGCAACCGTTCCGCGGCCGCCGTGATGCAGCAGGACAGCTGGGGCGGCGTCGGCACCCCGGCCGACTACGACGACAGCATCTGGTACGCCGACAACATGTCGCGCTACTTCGAGGCCTTCGGCAACAGCGGCAACCCGATGTGGACCGACCGCTTCCTGGTCTTCGATTTCGAGCGCCTGCGCCAGGCGGCGATCGGCATCACCGGCTGCCCGAGCTGCTACGAGATGCCGCAGGAATTCACCGACGACATGCGCACCACGGAGAAGTCCAAGAGCGCCTATCTGCAGTGGACCTCGACCTTCGGCGATGTCATGCCGCTGCACGTCGCGCTGGGCGTGCGATACGAGAAGACGGACGTGGAATCCTCGGCGCTGGTGCGCGTCGGCGAAACCATTTCCTGGGTCGCGGCCAACGAACTGTACGTGGACTACGCGGCAGAACGTGCGTTCTCCACGGCGACGGGCAGCTACGACTACCTGCTTCCCAACCTCGACCTGAAGCTCGACCTCAACGACGCCATGGTGCTGCGCGGCAGCTACAGCCAGACCATCGGCCGGCCGGGCTGGGGCGACATCCGCGGCGGGCAGCAGCTCGCCAACGTCGTCCGCATCACCGGCGGCGACGGCAGTCGCGGCGATCCCGCGCTGGAGCCGCTGCTGTCCGACAACTTCGACCTCTCGTTCGAGTGGTACTACGGCGAGGGCAGCTACCTGTCGGTGGGCTACTTCCGCAAGGACATCAAGAATTTCATCAGCGGCACCATCGTGCGCGAGGAGCCGTTCTCCCTGCACACGCCGGTGGGTGGCACGTACTGGAACAACGCGCTCGCGTCGGGCTGCCTGGCGACGGACGGCGACTGCATCCGCAACTACATCTTCGCCAACCATGACGGCGATCCGGGTGTCGACGCGGCCGCCGGCACGATCACCGGGCAGCCGGGCGACCCGATCGCGGGGTTCAACATCAACGTCCCGGCCAACCAGCGCTCCGACACACTGGACGGCTGGGAGATCAACGTCCAGCACCTGTTCGGCGAAAGCGGCTTCGGCCTGGCGGCGAACTACACCATGGTGGATTCGGGCCTGACCTTCGACGACCTCAGCCTCGGCGAGCAGTACCCGATGGTGGGCCTGAGCGACTCGGCGAACCTGGTGGCGTTCTACGACAAGAACAACTGGCAGGTTCGCGCGGCCTACAACTGGCGCGACGAGTTCTTCGCCGGCGTCGGCGGGCAGGGGCCCAACCCGAACTACGTCGAGGCCTATGGCCAGCTCGACGTCAACGTCAGCTATCAGGTGACGCCGAACCTGACGCTGAGCCTGGAAGGGATCAACCTGACCGACGAGACCATGCGCACGCACGCGCGCCACCAGAACATGGTGCGGTTCGCAACCCAGACCGGTCCGCGCTACATGTTCGGTCTTCGCTACAAGTTCTGACGCCAACGCCGCACCGGTCGCACAGGTGCGTGCAAGGGGAGGAGCCGGGGAATGCCACCGGCTCCTTCCTTTCCCCGGCGGGCCCGATCGGGCACGATGTCGCTGCATGCCGGGAGCGGTGCCGAAGACTTCCAGGGAACCGATGAGTCACGTCCTGCTGAACAACGCCGACCACTGCGACCTGCGGGTGCGGACGGACCATGGCCCGGGCTTGGGCGACGAGGTGATGTGCGCGCTGACGTTCCCGGGCGAATTCCGGAACGTGCAGGCGCACTATCCGATCGTGTTCCGCCGCGATGCCGGCGGCGGTTTCCAGCCGCTGGCGCTGTTCGGCTTCCAGGACCGGGTCAACCTGTTCCTGGAAGGCGATCGCTGGGATGCGACCTACATTCCGCTGTCGGTGCAGCGGCAGCCGTTCCTGATCGGGATCTCCGGCGACGAACGCCTGATCCACGTCGACATGTCGCATCCGCGCGTGCGCGCCGACGGTGGCGAGCCCCTGTTCCTTCCCCATGGCGGGATGACCGAACTGCTCGAGCGCACCCGTTCGGTGCTGCTGGCGCTGCACGACGGCATCGCCGCGACCGCCGCGTTCATCGAGGCGCTGGAGCACCACTCCCTGCTGGAGTCGTTCGTGCTGGACGTGCAGTTCGCCGACGGCACGGCCAGCCGGCTGACCGGCTTCCACACCATCGACGAAGCGCGGCTGGAGTCGCTGGACGGCGCCGCGCTCGAGCGCCTGTCGCGCGACGGCTACCTGCTGCCGATCTACATGGTGCTGGCTTCGATGTCGCGCCTGCGCGACCTCATCGAACGGGTCAATCGCCGTCGTGCTGCCGACCGCTGAGCCCATCGCCGAAATCGCGGGCGTCGATCCGCGCGCGCTGCCCCGGGAGCTGCTGCAGGGCGGCCGGCCGGTGGTGCTGCGCGGCCTGGCCGCCGCGTGGCCGGTGGTGCGCGCGGGGCTGGATTCGCCGCAGGGCGCGATCGACTACCTCAAGCGCTTCGACCACGGCCAGATGCCGGTCGTCGCCACGGTCTCGCCGCCGGAAGCCGGCGGGCGCGTGTTCTACAACGACGACCTGAGCGACTTCAACTTCCGCCGCGAGCAGGTGCCGCTGGCGGTCGCGCTCGATACGCTGCGCAAGTACCTCGACGTCGAAGCGCCGCCCGCGATCTACGTCGCCTCGACCACGATCGACACCTTCCTGCCGGGCTTCCGCGACGAGAACGACCTGGCCCTGGCGCCGCGCGATCCGCTGGCCAGCATCTGGATCGGCAACCGCACCCGCATCGCCGCGCACCAGGACCTGCCGGACAATCTCGCCTGCGTCGCCGTCGGCCGGCGCCGGGTGACCCTGTTCCCGCCGGACCAGCTGGCCAACCTCTACATCGGCCCGCTCGACTTCACCCCGGCCGGCCAGCCGGTCAGCCTGGTCGACTTCGCCAACCCGGACCTCCAGCGCTTCCCGCGCTTCGCCGAGGCGATGCGGCACGCGCAGGTCGCCGAGCTCGGCCCCGGCGACGCGGTGTTCATCCCGTCCATGTGGTGGCACCACATGGAAGCGCTGGAGCCGTTCAACGTGCTGGTCAACTACTGGTGGCGCGACGCGCCGGCGTGGATGGACACGCCGATGAACGCGCTGATGTACGCGATCATGACGATGCGCGACCTGGCGCCCGAGCAGCGCGCGATCTGGCAGGACGTGTTCCGCCATTACGTCTTCGAGCCGGGCGAGGCGACCGCCGGCCACATTCCCGAACCCGCGCGCCGCGTGCTGTCCCCGCTCGACGAGAGTCGTGCGAGGGACCTGCGCGCGCGCCTGCTGCAACGACTGAACCGCTGAGGAGAACGACGTGGGTGCCGAGCCGAACGACAACATCGCCAGACCGATCCGCCGCGTGGTCATCGCCGGTGGCGGCACGGCCGGTTGGATGGCGGCCGCGGCGCTGGCGCGCACGCTGGGCAAGGTGCTCGACATCACCCTGGTCGAGTCCGAGGAAATCGGCACTGTCGGCGTCGGCGAGGCGACGATCCCGACCCTGGTCACCTTCCACCGCCTGCTCGACATCAAGGAGCAGGACTACATGGCCGCGGTGCAGGCCACGGTCAAGCTCGGCATCTCGTTCGAGAACTGGCTCGACGTCGGCCATCGCTACATCCACTCGTTCGGCAGCAGCGGCAAGGACCACTGGTCGGCCGGCTTCCAGCACTTCTGGCTGCGCGGCCGCGAGATGGGCATCGCCAGCGGCTACGAAGACTACTGCGTCGAACTGCAGGCGGGACTGCAGCACAAGTTCGCGCACCTGCCGCGCAACGGCATCAATTACGCCTACCACATGGACGCGGCGCTGTACGCGCGCTTCCTGCGCCGCTTCAGCGAGGGATTCGGCGCCAGGCGCGTCGAGGGCAAGATCGTCGAGGTCGAGACCGACCCGGGCTCCGGGAACATCGCGGCGCTGAAACTCGAGGATGGATCGAGGATCGAGGGCGACCTGTTCATCGACTGCACCGGCTTCCGTGCGCTGCTGATCGGCCAGACGCTCGGCGTCGGCTACGAGGACTGGTCGCACTGGCTGTTCAACGACAGCGCGCTGGCGACGCAGACGACCGCCGTGCGCGACGCGGTGCCGTACACGCGCGCGATCGCCGGCACCGCCGGCTGGCAGTGGCGCATCCCGCTGCAGCACCGGGTCGGCAACGGCATCGTCTACTCGAGCCGCTTCATCGGCGACGACGAGGCCCGGCACCAGTTCCTGTCCAGCATCGAAGGCGAGATCATCAAGCAGCCGTGGCCGGTCCGCTTCCGGCCGGGGCAGCGGCAGCGGTGCTGGGAGAAGAACTGCATCGCGCTGGGCCTCGCCGGCAGCTTCATCGAACCGCTGGAATCGACCACCATCCACCTGATCCAGCGCGGCATCGTGCGCCTGCTGCAGTCCTTCCCGCAGGTCGTCAGCCAGGTGGCCGTCGACGAGTACAACGCGCGCCTGGACGACGAGATCCAGCACGTGCGCGATTTCGTGATCATGCATTACCACCTGAGCAACCGGCGCGACACGCCGTACTGGCGCGAGATCGCGCAGATGGAGATCCCGTCGACCCTGCGCCACCGGATCGAACTGTTCCGCGAGACCGGCATCGTCTTCCGCGTGCCCGGCGAGCTGTTCTGGGAAAACTCGTGGGTGCAGGTGATGCTCGGGCAGGGCGTGGTGCCGCGGCACTACCACCCCAGCGCCGACGTGATGAGCGAGCCTGACCTGCGGCGGTTCCTCGACGAGATCCGCGCCCAGGTGCTGGACACCGCCCGCCAGCTGCCGTCGCACATGGACTACATGCGCAGCTACGCGCCGGCGGCGAAACCCTGACCCGAGCGATGCGGGAGCGGCTTCCGTCGCAACCGGACGTTCGACGAGACCGGAAAGCGATCGCGGCTGAAGCCGCTTGCAGCTAAATGCCCTGGCGGGAACGGGCGGACGCCGGCACGTCGTGCGGCGGCGTCCGCGGCGATGGCAGGCTCAGTGCCCGCCCGACGCCGCCAGCTTGTCCAGGTCGATCCCCTGCCTGCGCAGGATCCCCGGCGTGCGCGCGGCGTAGAACGCCAGGTAGGCGAAGCAGGCGACGCCGACGATGAAGCTCAGGTGGATGCCGTGGTGGTCGGCCAGCCAGCCCTGGAGCCAGCTGACCAGGCCGCCGCCCATGATCATCATGATCAGCAGGCTGCTGCCCTGGCCGGTGTTGCGGCCCAGGCCGGTGATGGCCAGGGTGAAGATGCACGGCCACATCGTGCTGCAGAACAGGCCGACGCTGATGAAGGCGATCACGCTGGTCATGCCGGTGGTGTTCATGCCGACCAGCAGCGCGGCGATGCCGCACAGCGAGAAGATCAGCAGCATCCGCGCCGGATTGCCGCGGCTGGCGAAGGTGGCCACGACCATCAGCACGATCACCGCGGCGTAGAGCAGGAACTGCGCCACCGAGTAGCCGGCGATGGTGTTGACCGCCAGGAACACGCCGAAGGCGAGGTAGGGCAGCAGCAGGGTCAGCACCAGCTTCACCGTCGGCGGCGCGCTGAAGGCGCCGGCCGCGCCGGCCCAGCGGCCGATCATCAGGCTGGCCCAGTACAGCGACACGAACGGCGCGATCATCGACGTGTTGAGGCCCAGGCCACCCTCTTCCACCGGCAGCTTCAGGTAGGCCGGGAGGTTCGCGATGGTCGAGACCTCGACGCCGACGTAGACGAAGATCGCCAGCATGCCCAGCACCAGCTGCGGATAGGCGAAGGCCGACGACTTGTGCACCAGCTTGCCGGCGTCCTCGGCCTCCTCGTTCGCCAGCTCGTCGAGGTCGATCTTGTTGGGCACCGACGAGAACTTCAGGAACACCGCCACCAGCACGAACGCGGCGCCGAGCACGAGGTAGGGCGTCTTCACCGCCTCGATGCTGGCCTCGGTGCCGCCGGCGGCGACGCTGCCGAAGATCGCCAGGCTCACCAGCAGCGGCCCGATGGTGGTGCCGAAGTTGTTGACGCCGCCGGCCATGGTCAGGCGCTGCGCGCCGGTGGCCGGGTCGCCCATCATGATCGCCAGCGGGTTGGCGGCGATCTGCTGCAGCGAGAAGCCGAGGCCGACGATGAACAGGCCCGACAGCATCAGCCCGAACGAACCCGCGTTGGCCGCCGGATAGAACAGCAAGGTGCCGATGGCCGAGATCAGCAGGCCGAGCGCGATGCCGTTCTTGTAGCCGATGCGGTTGAGCACGTCCGCGCCGATCAGCTTGGAGGTGAAGAAGTAGATGATCGAGCCGACGGTATAGGCGACGTAGAACGCCACCGCCACGTACTGGCTCTGCGCCTGGCTCAGGTGGAAGGCGTTCTTGAAGACCGGGATCAGGATCTCGTTGCTGGCGGCGACGAAGCCCCAGAAGAAGAACACGGTGATCAGGACGAGGAACTGCGACCAGCGGGTTTGATGGGTGGCCATGGGTCCTGCCGTTGCGACGTGGGTGGAAGAAATCGGCTGGCGGCGACCGGGAGCGACCCGGCCGCCGCCGGCCCTGCGGGCCGGCCCGGCGCAACGCGCCTCTCCATCGCGTTGCGGCCCTGACTCGGATCCCCCGGGAACTTGTACAGGGCTGGTGACAACGTTGTCAAACATGCGCCGAAAATGAACGCTGGTGCGAAACAAGTATTTGATTTTCCGAAGATTTGTGTGCGTTGCAGCATCGATTTCGCGCGGCCGCCTCGGGATGCGGTTCCTGCCGTTCGCGGCGGCCGTCTTGGCAGCCCGGAACGCGACCGTTAACCTCCGCGCTCCTTTTCCCAAGGCCTCCCCTGCCCGATGTCCACCACCACCAGCCAGCCCCCGCGCCTGCCGCCACTCGCCTACGTGATCTTCGGCTCGCGCTGGCTGCAGCTGCCGCTCTACCTGGGCCTGATCGTGGCGCAGGGCGTGTACGTGTTCCTGTTCATCAAGGAGCTGTGGTACCTGGTGCACGGCGCCAACAGCCTGACCGAGCAGGGGATCATGCTGCTGGTGCTGGGTCTGATCGACGTGGTGATGATCTCCAACCTGCTGGTGATGGTGATCGTCGGCGGCTACGAGACCTTCGTCTCGCGCCTGGGGCTGCACAACCATCCCGACCAGCCGGAGTGGCTCAGCCACGTCAACGCCAGCGTGCTGAAGGTGAAGCTGGCGATGGCGATCATCGGCATTTCCTCGATCCACCTGCTCAAGACCTTCATCGCGGCCGGCGAGGTGGGCCTGCCGACCTGCGGATCATCGGAGTTCATCAACGCCTCGCTGGCGCATGCGCAGGCGATCGCCGGTGGCCTGAGCCTTGCGGCGCCGACCTGCAGCAACGTCACCGCCGAGGGCGTGATGTGGCAATCGATCATCCATGGCGCCTTCATCCTGTCGGCGATGGGCATCGCCTACACCGACAAGCTGATGACCGGCAGCACCGCCAAGCGCGAGCACGCGGCGGGGCACTGACGCCGCAAGCGCCTGCCCGCGCAGGCCATCGCTGCCGTGGGGGCGCCTTCAGGCGCGCCCGCTTTCCCGGGGCAGACCCTGTACGACGGGTCGGCTTTACGGCCTGCGGGATTGAAGAGGTCGCCATCCCCCGCGAAGGTGCGATTCCCGCGCATTTTCCCCCGACGTCTCGAAGGTTTCCGGGGCAACGGCCGCGCCAGTGCTGGGCTGGCCGGCGTCATGCTGCACCGCAAAGTGACACCCATTTAACAGCATGCTATCAATTCCCCGCGTGAATGTTAGCGCTAACAATAATTACAACGACAAGCCTGATGCCTCGGTAATTGGTCAAGGCGGGTCAGCGGTCCGGGGAAGCGCGTGCAGGCAGGACGCGCGTGACGGACGAGGCCCGCCGACGGGGTGAAGGGCACGGCGTCGAACGCAGGTACTGAAGGGCGGGCCAGCGGCCCGCGGTTGCCCCGGAGGAAGGGCGGCATCGAAGAAATTCCTACTGAAGTCATGCAAACGGGGAGGGCGGTCGGATGAAGGTGTGCAGATCTCGAAGTCCCGCACGGACACGAGGGGCGAGGCGTGCCTCGTCGCCAGGCGCAAGCGACATGCTTTTCTTCGCTCACATCCAGTGCTGAGGACATATTCCATGAACCACAAGAAGTTGAAGGGATTGAAGTCGAAGGCGATGTTCACCTTCGTCGGTGGCGTGCTGGTCATCAATCCGGTGTTCGCGCAGGACCCGCAGCAGGCGGAGCAGGCCGCGCCGCAGGCCCAGTCGACGGCGGGCGATGCGTCCACGCTCGACACCATCGTCGTCACCGGCATCTCGATCGAGCGCCGCAACGGCGAGGGCGCGCAGG
>JAFAEU010000200.1 GCA_023423855.1 Pseudomonadota bacterium
CGCGTAGTCGATGTCGCCGCCGCGCGTGCGGTGCGGGGCGCTGGCGCGCGCCAGCGCGGCGCGCTCGTCGTCGGGCACCCGCCCGGCCTCGTGCAGCAGGCGGCCGATCAGCGTGCTCTTGCCGTCGTCGACGCTGCCGCAGGCGATGAGGCGGAGGAAATCGCGTTGCACGTCGCCCGCCATCAGAAATAGCCCTCGCGCTTCTTCTTCTCCATCGAATCGCCATCGGCATGGTCGATCAGCCGCCCGGCGCGCTCGGACTGCGCGCTGGTCTCCATCTCGGCGATCACCGCGTCGAGGTCGGCCGCATCCGATTCCACCGCGCCGGTGAGCGGATAGCAGCCGAGCGTGCGGAAGCGCACGCGGCGCTGCTCGACCACCTCGCCCTCGCGCAGCACGAAGCGTTCGTCGTCGACCATGATCCAGGTGCCGTCGCGGCGCACCACCGGACGCTGCGCGGCGAAGTACAGCGGCACCACGTCGATGTCCTCGCGGCGCACGTAACGCCACACGTCCAGCTCGGTCCAGTTCGACAGCGGGAACACGCGCACGCTCTCGCCGTCGCCGACGCGGGCGTTGTACAGGTTCCACAGCTCCGGCCGCTGCCGGCGCGGGTCCCAGCGGTGCTTCGCGTCGCGGAACGAGAACACGCGCTCCTTGGCGCGCGACTTCTCCTCGTCGCGGCGCGCGCCGCCGATCGCGGCGTCGTAGCCGCCGGCCTCCAGCGCCTGCTTGAGCGCCAGCGTCTTCATCACCTCGGTGTGCACGCTGGCGCCGTGGCTCAGCGGGCCGATGCCGTCGCGCACGCCGTCGGGATTGACGTGCACGCGCAACTCGATCCCGGTCTCGGCCGCGCGGCGGTCGCGGAAGGCGATCATCTCGCGGAACTTCCACGTCGTGTCCACGTGCAGCAGCGGGATCGGCGGCAGCGCGGGCGCGAAGGCCTTCAGTAACAGATGCAACAGCACCGAGCTGTCCTTGCCGATCGAATACAGCAGCACCGGGTTGCGGCACTCGGCCGCGACCTCGCGCAGGATGTGCAGGCTCTCGGCTTCGAGGCGATCGAGATCGCCGCCGGCCGGTGCGGGGATGGGAGGGGAGGACGTCATATGCGCCGGGATTGTAGCGACACCCCCCGCATGTCCCGTAAATCACCACAGGGAATGTCCGCATAACCGACCATCCTTTCCCGCGTTCCGCACGCGCGCCTAGCCTTTGCTGCGAACCCGCCACCCCGAGGAACGTCGGAGGATGTCCGCACCCGCCGCATTGCCTGCGCTGCCGTTTCCCCAGGAAACGGCGGATGCGCTCTTTCGCCTCACCCAGGGGCTGGAGCCGGCGGGGCTGTGGTGGCTGTCCGGATACGCCGCCGGACTGGCCAGCCGTGGCGGCCACGAACAGCCCGCTTCCGCCGCCGCCCTGCGCCCCGATGCGCCGGCGGCGGGGCGGCTGACCATCGTCTACGGCAGCCAGACCGGCAACGCCCGACGCGCGGCCGAAGCCCTGTTCGCCAAGGTGCAGGCCGCCGGCCTGCCCGCGCGCCTGGTGCGCGCCGACGCCTACGCCACCCGCGAACTGGCCGGCGAGCGCCTGCTCTACGTCGTCATCAGCACCCAGGGCGAAGGCGATCCGCCGGACGACGCGATCGGCTTCGTCGAGTTCCTCGCCGGCAAGCGCGCGCCCAAGCTGCCAGAGCTGAAGTTCGCTGTGCTCGGCCTCGGCGACACCAGCTACGCCGACTTCTGCGGCATCGCCCGCAGGATCGATGCGCGCCTGGCCGAACTCGGCGCGCAGCGCGTGGCCGACCTCGGCCAGGCCGACCTCGACATCGACACCGTCGCCGAACCCTGGAGCGAAGCCGCGCTGGCGCAGGCGCGCGAACAGCTCAAGTCCGCCACGCCCGCCGCGGCGCACCTGGCCACCGTCACCCCGCTGCGCCCGGCCGCGGCGTGGTCGCACGAGCGCCCGTTCCCGGCCGAGGTGCTGGCCAATCAGGCGCTCAGCGGCCGCGAGTTCCGCAGCGTCGGCTTCCGCCAGTACCGCGACGCCGACAAGGACGTGCGCCACCTCGAACTGTCGCTGGACGGCTCGGGCCTGGCTTACGAGCCGGGCGACGCGCTCGGCATCCGCCACCGCAATCCCGAGCCGCTGGTCGCCTCGGTGCTGGAGGCCGCGAAGCTCGACGGCGATACCGCCGCCACCGTCGACGGCGAGACCCTGCCGCTGTCCGAATGGCTGGCCACGCGCCGCGAGCTGACCCGGTTGTCGCGCCCGTTCCTCGCCGCGCACGCCGAACGCGCCGGCGTCGGCGAACTGCAGCAACTGCTCGAACCGGGCAACGCCGGTTTCGCCGCCCTGCTGGCCGACCACCAGCTGGCCGACGTACTGCGCCGCTGGCCGGCCGACTGGGACGCCGGCGCCCTGCTCGCCACCCTGCGCCCGCAGGCCCAGCGCCTGTACTCGATCGCCTCGAGCCGCAAGCGCGTGGGCGAGGAGGTGCACCTGACGCTCGACGTGCTGCGCTACGCCGCACACGGCCACGACCACCTCGGCGCCGCCAGCGGCTTCCTCGCCGCGCTCGACGAGGGCGGTCAGGTGCCGGTCTATGTCGAGCACAACGAGCGCTTCCGCGTCCCCGCCGACGCCTCGCGCGACATCATCATGGTCGGCCCCGGCACCGGCGTCGCCCCGTTCCGCGGCTTCGTGCAGGAACGCGCGGAAACCGGCGCCTCAGGCCGCAATTGGCTGTTCTTCGGCGCGCAGCACTTCAACACCGGCTTCCTCTACCAGACCGAGTGGCAGGACGCGCTCAAGCGCGGCGAACTGCACCGCCTCGACCTCGCGTTCTCGCGCGACCAGGCCGACAAGATCTACGTCCAGCATCGCCTGCGCGAGCGCGGCCGCGAGGTCTACGACTGGCTGCAGGCCGGCGCGCACTTCTACGTCTGCGGCGCGATCGCCATGGGCAAGGACGTGCATGCCGCGCTGCTCGACATCGTGACCGAACACAACGGCGGCGACGCCGAGGCGGCGGCCGAATACCTCACCTCGCTGCAGGCTGGAGGCCGCTACAGCCGCGACGTCTACTGAATACGTGCCCTTCCCCCGCACGCGGGGCATTGCGTCCTTCACGGGTGGAAAGTGCCCGAAGGGCCGATGGGGGCAACGGCCGCCTCGCCCCCACCCCAACCC
>JAFAEU010000226.1 GCA_023423855.1 Pseudomonadota bacterium
CCCTCCCCCTCTTCCAGGCTGTTCCCGCGAATGCGGGAACGCCCCGGAAGACGCCTGTCATTCCGGAAAAAATCTGTCATTTCGACCGCAGGGAGAAATCTTCCTTCCCCGTGCGCTCGCGTGCGCCGGAGACAGGATTTCTCCCTGCCGTCGAAATGACAGGGGGGGGTTGTCAATGACAGGTCTTTCTGTCCATGCGCTTGCCTGTAGCGCCGGTAGCGGCGAGCATCGAGGCATGGCCAAGACACCCTCCCGTCTCCCGATCCGCCCGTTGGCGCTGGCCGCGCTGCTGTCCCTGGCGGGGCAGGGCATCTCCGGCGATGCCCCGGCCGGTGAAAGCGCCGCGCCCGCCATCCGCCTCAACCAGCTCGGCTTCGCGCCCGCCGCGAACAAGCTGGCGATCGTGGAAACCGCCACTACCACCGGCCGCTTCGAGGTGGTGCGCGAGGGAGACGGCGAGGTGGTGCTGGAAGGTGAGCTGTCGAAGCCGGCGGAATGGGCGCCGGCCGGGCGCAGCGCGGCGGTCGCCGACCTCGGCGCGCTGGTCGCGCCGGGCCGCTACCGCGTCCGCGTGGAGGGGCTGCCGCCGTCCAATCCGTTCCCGGTCGCGCCGCAGGCCTATGCCGGCCTCGCCGATGCGGCGCTCAAGGCGTTCTACTTCAACCGCGCCGGCATCGCGCTCGAGGCCGCGCATGCGGGGGCCCATGCGCGCGCCGCCGGGCATCCGGATACGGAGGTGGAGATCCACCCGTCCGCCGCCTCGGCGGACCGTCCTGCGGGAAGCGTGATTTCCGCGCCCCGCGGCTGGTACGACGCGGGCGACTACAACAAGTACGTGGTCAATTCCGGGATCACGATGTACACGCTGCTGGCGGCGTGGGAGGACTTCCCGGCGTTCTTCCGCGGCCGCGACGTCGGCATTCCGGAAAGCGGCGACGCCGTGCCCGACCTGCTCGACGAGTCCTGGTGGAACCTGCGCTGGATGCTGGAGATGCAGGATCCCGGCGACGGCGGCGTCTACCACAAGCTCACCAACCTGCGCTTCGACGGCATGGTGATGCCGGACGTGGCGCGCGATCGGCGCTACGTGGTGCAGAAGGGCACCGCCGCGGCGCTGGATTTCGCGGCGGTGATGGCGATGGCGTCGCGCGTGTACGCGCCGTTCGAGGCGCAGTTCCCGGGCGTGCCGGCGCGGATGCACGTCGCGGCCGAACGCGCGTGGGACTGGGCGCAGGCGCATCCGGACGTGCCCTATCGGCAGCCGGACGACGTGCACACCGGCGGCTATGGCGACGCGGCGTTCGACGACGAGTTCGCGTGGGCCGCCGCCGAGCTGTACCTGCTCACCGGCGAGGCCGGATACCTGCGCGCGTTCGAGCGCCATGCGCAGGCGCCCGGGATGCCGTACTGGGCGGGCGTCGGCAGCCTCGGCTGGATGTCGCTGGCGCGGCATCGCGACCGCCTGCCCGACGACGCGGCGCGGGCGCGCGTCGTCGGGGGAATCGAAGCGCTGGCCGCGTCGCTGGCGGCGCGCGAACGCGACTCGGCGTGGCGGGTGGCGATGCAGGCGGAGGATTTCGTCTGGGGCAGCAGCGCGCAGGCGCTCAACCAGGCCATGGTGCTGCTGCAGGGCTATCGCCTGTCGGCGCGGCGCGAATACCTCGACGCGGCGCAGTCTCAGCTCGACTACGTGCTCGGCCGCAATCCGCTGGGCGTGTCCTTTGTGACCGGCCAGGGGCTGCGCACGCCGATGCACGTGCACCACCGGCCGTCGGAGGCGGACGGCATCGCCGAGCCGGTGCCGGGCTGGCTGTCGGGTGGCCCCAATCCGCAGCAGCAGGATGCGGGCGACTGCCCGGTCCCGTATGCGTCCGCGCTGCCGGCGCTGTCGTGGCTGGACCACGGCTGCAGCTATGCGAGCAACGAGGTCGCGATCAACTGGAATGCGCCGCTGGTCTACGTGGCGGCGGGGGTCGAGGTGCTGACGCCTGCCGAAGACGCGGCTTCACATTGAAGGTGGCCAACGGCAGATGCCATCCGGGGCGCGGCATCGGCCTGTTGTCCTGGCCGGGGAGCGGTGAGGCAGATCCCTCGCTGCGCTCGGGATGACAGGAGAGAAGCGGAGGGCATCGTGCCCGGGGTGGCAGGAGGTCGCTGCGCGCGCAGCGGTCAGCCCACGCGCGTGCCGAAGATGCGGTCACCGGCGTCGCCGAGGCCGGGCAGAATGTACCCCTTTTCGTTGAGCCGCTCGTCGATCGCGGCGGTGTAGACCTCGACCTCGGGATGCGCCGCCTCGAGCGCGCGCAGGCCTTCCGGCGCGGCGACCAGGAAGATGCCCTTGATCCGCCGCGCGCCGGCGCGCTTGAGCATGTCGATGGTGGCGATGAGGGTGCCGCCGGTGGCCAGCATCGGGTCGAGGATCAGTGCGTCGCGTTCGTCGAGGCGGCCGGTGAGGCGTTCGAAGTAGGTCGCCGGCTGCAACGTCTCCTCGTCGCGCTGCAGGCCGACCACGCTCACCTTCGCCGCCGGGATCAGCGCCAGCACGCCCGGCAGCATGCCCAGGCCCGCGCGCAGGATCGGCACCAGGGTGATCTTGGCGCCGGCGATGCGCCGCACCGGCACCTCGCCGGCCCAGCCGGGCATCGTCGCCGCTTCGGTCTCGAGGTCGGCGGTGGCTTCATAGGCGAGCAGGGTGCCCAGTTCGGTCACCAGTTCGCGGAAACCCTTGGTGCTGAGCGAGGCGTCGCGCAGCAGGCCGATCTTGTGCTGGACCAGGGGATGGCGGACTTCGATCGTTTTCATGTGGCTGTCATGCGGGAATGGCATCCGCATCGAGTGTGACGCAAATGCGACAGGCGCGGAAGCCGCGAGGATCGTTGCGCCCGGCGCGGCTGTCATCGTGCTGAAACCGGACGGACATACCTTGCGCACCCGGTATTCACGCCTTCGGAACGCTCCCATGTCGCGCCGCCATCCGCTCCACTTCGCCATCGCGCTCGCGCTGGCGTCGCCCTTCCCCGTCGCCTTCGCGCAGGACGCGCGGCATGACTCCCCGGGCACGGATGCCGTCGAACTCGACGCCGTCGTCGTGCGCGCGCAGTACGAATCACAGCTGCGCGCGATCGACGCCAAGCGCGCCAGCGATGCGATCCAGGACAGCGTCGCCTCCGACTCGATGGGCCAGTACCCCGACAAGAACATCGGCGAATCGCTCTCGCGCCTGCCGGGCATCAGCGTCACCCGGGACCAGGGCGAAGGTCGCTTCGTGGTGGTGCGCGGACTGGACGCCGGACTGAACAGCGTCAGCATCGATGGCGTGGCCGCGGGCACGCCGGAGGATTCCGTGCGCGCGGCGCCGCTGGACGTGATCCCCACGGATTCGACCGAACGCCTGACCGTGGTCAAGTCGCCCACGCCGGACATGCCCGGCGATTCGATCGGCGGCACTATCCTGGTCGAATCGGCCTCGGCGTTCGATCGCGACGGGCGCAGCATCCGCGCCAAGGTCGAGGCCAGCCACCAGAACCTCAGCGGCAAGACCAGCCCGAAGGCGTCGTTCAACTACAGCGACATCCTCGCGAATGGCACGTTCGGCATCGCCTTCGGCCTCAGCCACCAGGACCGGGATTACGAGTCGGACAACATCGAGGTCGAGTACGACAAGGACGACGAGGTGCTGGACGGCGCGCTGCATCCGATCGAGGTGCAACAGCGAAAGTACTCGATCAACCGCGAGCGCACCGGCCTCAACCTCAATCTCGACTGGCGGCCGGACGCGGGAAGCCGCTACTACCTGCGGACGCTGTTCACCGATTTCACCGATGCGGAGACGCGGCAGAACAGCATCATCCCGATCGGGGAGGGCGACATCACGTCGAATGCCGACGGCACTTATGTCGTGGACGGCATCGACCCTTCCGATTTCAGCCGGCGCGTGCGCTGGCGCACCAAGGAGGAGGAAACCTTCACCGTCAGCGCCGGCGGCGAGAACCGCTTCGGCAACGCCGTCGTCGACTACAAGCTCGGCTACACGCAGATGCGCGAGAGGGTGCTCGACGAAGTCGAGGCGCGCTTCGAGTACGCCGGCGAGGGCGATGTATCGATCCTGGTCGACGGCTCGGGTCCGATTCCCCGCTACACGATCACCGACGACCCGATCGGAGGCTGGCTGCGCAACGGGAACTACGAGTTCAACCGTTTCGTGGTCGCGCCGACCCGGGTCGACGACGACGAGGTCAGCGCGCAGGTCAATTTCCGGTTCAATGGCGACAAGGTGGCCTGGAAGACGGGCCTGCTCGGTCGCTGGCGCGACCGCGGCGTCGATATCGACGAAGCGGAACTGCGAGTGGGCCCGGACATCGACCTTGGCCAATGGACCAGCGCGTCGCCGGGGTACAGGCACGGTGACATGGGCGACGGCATCAGCGCCGGCGCGATGAACGACTACCTGCGCGGGAACCTGGGACGGTACTCGGCACGCCCGCAGGACGAGGCGGCCAATACCGAGATCTCGCTGATCGAGGACTACGTGGCCAGCGAAGACATCCTGGCCGGCTACCTCATGGCGACGATGGATTTCGGAAACCTGCGCGTGATCGCCGGTGCGCGCGTCGAACGCACGGAGTTCGAGGCGACCGGGAACGTGGTGGACCTCGAGGACGAGGAGACCATCGGCTCAATCACCACGCGAAACGTGTCCAGCAGCTACACCAACGTGCTGCCGGGCTTGCACCTGCGCTACGATACCGACAGCGACTGGGTGTTCCGCGGCGCCTATACCAAGACGATCGCGCGCCCTTCCTTCGGCGATATCTCGCCGCGCACGCGCATCAACCGCGACGAAGAGGAAGTCGAGCTCGGCAATCCGGAACTCGATCCCTACGCATCGACCAATCTCGATTTCTCCGCCGAACGCTACATCGGCGAATCCGGCATTTTCTCCGTCGGCGTCTTCCACAAGGACATCCAGGGCTACATCGCCGAAACGAACACCAGGAACCACCCGGACTTCGATGGTTTCCGCGTGACGATGCCGGTCAACGGCGACGAGGCCAGCGTGCTTGGCGTCGAATTGAACTGGCAACAGCACTTCGAGAACGGCTTCCTGTTCGGGCTCAGCGCGACATGGCTTGACACCGAGTTCGCCCTGCCTGCCGGTACGGACCTGGGAGACCGGGCCGGCGAGAAGTTCAGCCTGCCGCGTTCGTCGGAGCATCTGTACAGCGTGCATGTCGGCTACGAGAAGCATGGCATCAGTACGCGACTGGCCGCGGTGTACCGCAGCGAGTACCTGGACGAGATCGGCGACGACGCGGACTACGACCTCTGGGTGGCGTCGAACACGCAGCTCGATTTCACGCTCGACTACAAGGTCAACGGTGCGTGGAGCCTGTATTTCGAGGCTTCGAACCTGCTCGACGAGCCGCTGGAGCTGTACCAGGGGTCGCCGGCCAATACCCTGCAGAACGAGCTGTATGGCAGGACCTACACCGCGGGCGTCAAGCTGAGTTTCTGACCCGGCTTGAGCAGTCCCGCTGACGGGTGACGTCAGCGGGATGTCAGTGCCCGGCACCTATCGTCCCGTCCATCCCGGCGATCGCCGGGCAAGACCACGGGAGAGCATCGAGATGACATCCAGGTTCGCGCGCGCAATGGCGTGCCCGCTATCGTTGTTGGCCGTCGCCCTGGCGGGTTGCGGGGACAGGCCCGAGGCGGCGGGGGCCGCGCCGGAAGCCGCGACGGTGGCCGTCGCCGGGACCGGTCGCGACATCCCGGTCGTGGCCGAGGCTTTCCTGACCGCGATGACGCCGGACGACAACATCGACTCGCCAGCCTCGTGGACCGCGCCCGATGGCACGATCCAGGTCATTGCCACCGCCAAGGCCACCGAGAAGCTGGTGGTGTACGACGGCACGACCGGGGCAACCCTGCGCACCGTTGGCGGCAAGGGCGCAGGCGAGGGCCAGTTCGAGCGTCCCAACGGCGTGGCCGTGGCCGACGACCTGCTGTTCGTGGTCGAACGCGACAACCATCGCGTCCAGGTGCTGGAACTGCCCGGTTTCGAGCACGTGCTGACCTTCGCCGCCAACGACCTGGTCAAGCCCTATGGCCTGTGGGTCAACAAGTCCGGCGACGGTTACGACGTCTACGTCACCGATGCCTACATGGCCGGCGAGGACGCGCAGGGCGAGGACATCCTGCCGCCGCTGGCGCAGCTGGACAGGCGCGTGAAGCGCTACGCCGTGGCGCCCGCGGGCGACGGTTACGCGGCCACGCTGGTATCGGCGTTCGGCGATGCCAGCGAGCAGGGCGCGCTTCGGGTGGTGGAGTCGATCTGGGGCGATCCGGCGAACGATCGCCTGCTGATCGCGGAGGAAGACGAGACCTACGCCAACGAACTGAAGGTCTACGATCTCGAAGGCCGGTTCACCGGGCAAACCCTGGGCCGCGACGTGTTCAAGGCACAGTCCGAGGGCATCATGCTGAAATCCTGCGCCGACGGCAGTGGCTGGTGGATCACCACCGAACAGGGCAAGGGACAGACCGTGTTCCACCTGTTCGATCGCAGCACGCTCGCGCACAGCGGCGCGGTGACGGGCAGGAGCGTCGCCAACACCGACGGCATCTGGCTGCACGAGGCGGCCTCGGACCGCTTCCCGCAGGGCGTGCTGTACGCGGTGCACGATGACCAGGGCATGGTCGCGTTCGACTGGCGCGACATCGCCGGCGCGCTGTCGCTGCCCGCCTGCGAGGTGCGCTGACATGGCCCGCCGCCCCTTGCTGGCCGCGCTCGCCTCGGTCCTGCTGCTGTCCGCTGCGTCCGCCGCCGTGGCGGAAGCGCCCAGGCCCACGCGCCACCTCGAACCGAACACGCTGGTGCCCGAGGGCGTGATCCGCTACGCCCCGACCGGGTTCCCCGACCGCATCGTCGCCACGCCCGCGCAGGACGCGTCCACCGGCTTCTCGGTGAGCTGGCGCACCGATGCCGCGGTCGAGGCGCCGGTGCTGGAGATCGCGGTGGCGAAGGAATCGCCGGACCAGTGGGACGGCGACGTGCCGCCGCGGCAGGTGCGCGCGACCACGCGCGCGCTGGCCACCGCCAATGGCGCTGCGCACCACCACCGCGCCGACGTCGACGGCCTCAGCCCGGGCACGCTGTACGCCTGGCGCGTGCAGGGCGATCGCACCTGGAGCCCGTGGCGGCAGCTGCGCACCGCCGCGCCGGCCGGCACGTCGCTGGAATTCCTGTACATCGGCGACACCCAGAACAAGAACGCCAGCCTGACCACGCGGGTGATGCATGAAGCGGTGCGCCACGCGCCGCGCGCCGACCTGGTGCTGTTCGCCGGCGACCTGGTCAGCGAAGCGGTCGACGACGACGAGTGGGGCGAGTGGTTCGACGCGACCGCGCCGCTGGCGACGATGGCGTTCGCGCCGGCGCCGGGCAACCATGAGTTCTTCGAGGAGTTCGAGGACACGCCGCAGGAACGCCGCGTGCTCGGCGAACAGTGGAAGTCGCACTTCGCGTTGCCGGGCAACGGTGCCGACGGCGTCGGCGAAACCACCTACTGGTTCGACTACCAGGGCATCCGCTTCGCGGTGATCGACGGCACCTCGGCGCTGGACCTCGACGCCGCCCCGGCGCAGGCGAAGTGGCTGGATGGCGTGCTCGCCGGCAACCCGAATCGCTGGAGCGTGGTCCTGATCCACCAGCCGTTCTTCTCGCCGCGCGGCGAGGAACGCAACCGCCGCCACCAGGTGCTGCGCGACGAGCTGATGCCGGTGATGCAGCGGCACGGCGTCGACCTGGTGCTGCAGGGCCACGACCACGTCTACGGCCGCCGCGCCAGCGATGGCGGGGTGCCGCCGGTGTACACGGTGTCGGTGGCCGGGCCGAAGCAGTACCTGGTGTCCGACGACGCGCGCGCGGGCATGTCGCCGGTGGGCGAGGACACGCAGTTGTTCCAGGTGCTGCGCCTGGAGGGCAATCGCCTGGCTTACGAGGCGCGCACGGCGACCGGCAGGCTCTACGATGCGTTCGCACTGGTCGACGGGGGCGACGCCGGCAAGCGGCTGGAGGAACGGCGCGAAGGCCGCATCGACGAACGCGCCTGCGGACGCTCGCAGACGCTGGGTGGCCGCAGCGACCGCTGCTGGGAATGATGACGATGAAGACCGGACGACTCGCGTTGGCCTGCCTGCTGCTGGGCGCCTGCATGGCCTGGCCGGCGCTCGCCGGCGAGTCGATCCGGCACCCCTTCCATGCGAAGCAGCCAGGTGCCGCACCCGAGGAAGTGCTGCTGGCGGTGGAAATCCCCGCCGGCAGCTTCACCAAGTACGAGATCGGCGAGGACGACGGACTGGTCTACGTCGACCGCTTCCAGTCGATGCCGGTGGCGTACCCGGCCGACTATGGCTCGATGCCGCGCACGCTGGCCGGCGACAATGATCCGCTCGACGCGCTGGTGCTGACCCGCGCGCCGCTGCATCCGGGTACGCTTATCCGCTTCCGCCCGATCGGCGTGTTGCGCATGGTCGACGATGGCGAGGCCGACGAGAAGATCATCGGCGTGCCCACCGACAAGGTCGACCCGACCTATGCCGCGATCCGCGACATCGCCGACCTGCCGAAGATCGAGCGCGACCGCATCGAGGCATTCTTCCGCGTCTACAAGGACCTGCCGCAGGGACGCAACCCGGTGGCGCTCGACGGCTTCGGCGACGCCGCCGAGGCGAAGGCCCTGGTC
>JAFAEU010000236.1 GCA_023423855.1 Pseudomonadota bacterium
GAGGCGCGCCCGTTCCGGCTGCGCGAGGACGCGGCGCTGGAACACCTGCACTGGACCACCACGCGCGCGACCCCGTATCCGTCACTGACCGTGCTGGCCATGGATCACCGCAGCCAGTTCGAGGCACTGTGCGAACGCACCGGCGCGGCGGTGGAGCGGATCGCCGAGTTCAAGTCGCTGGCGCTGCGCGCGGTGGACCGGGTGGCGGGCGGCGACCCGGGCTTCGGCGTGCTGCTCGACGGCCGCTTCGGCATGCGCGCGCTCGAGGTCGCCGCCGCGTATCCGTACTGGATCGGACGCCCGATCGAACTGCCGGGCTCGCGCCCGCTCGAGTTCGAGTCCTCTGCCGACGTCGCGACCGAACTGGCGACCTGGCCCGCCAACCACGTGGTCAAGTGCCTGGCGCTCTACCATCCCGACGACCCGCAGGAACTGCGCGAGCGCCAGGAGCGCCAGCTGCTGCGCCTGCAGGACGCCACGCGCAAGACGCGCCACGAGCTGCTGGTCGAGATCATCGCCTCGCGCGGCGGCGAGGTCGCCGAGGACACCGCCGCACGCGCGATCGAGCGGCTCTACCGGCTCGGCATCCGCCCGGACTGGTGGAAACTCGAACCCGACGACCGGGCCGCCGCCTGGGCCGGCATCGAGGACGCCATCGTCCGCAACGATCCGCATTGCCGCGGCGTGGTGCTGCTCGGCCTGTCCGCGCCGCAGGACGAACTGATCGCCTCGTTCGCCGCCGCGGCACAGGCACCGATCGTCAAGGGTTTCGCCGTCGGGCGCACGATCTTCGCCGCTGCCGCGGAGAAGTGGTTCGCCGGCGAGATCGACGATGAGGCTGCCATCGACGACCTCGCGCGCCGCTTCGCGATCCTCGTCGAGGCCTGGCGTGATGCGAAGCAGCGGGCCAAGCCGCAGGCGATCCGCGAGACTGCGTGACATGGACGCATCCGCCGACACCCTCAGGCTCACCGCCGCCCAGGCCACGATGCTGTGGCTGGCCAAACAGCATGTCGTCGTCGACGATGAGGAAGTGCCCTACTTCGCCGGCGCCTGGGCGATCTTCGGCCACGGCAACGTCGCCGCCATCGGCGAGGCGCTGCACGCCACGGGCGACGCGCTGCCGACCTTCCGCGCGCACAACGAACAGGGCATGGCCCACGCCGCGATCGCCTATGCCAAGCAGATGCGCCGCCGCCGCGCGATGGTCTGCACCACGTCGATCGGCCCCGGCGCGACCAACCTGCTCACCGCCGCCGCGCTCGCGCACGTGAACCGACTGCCGGTACTGTTCATCCCCGGCGACGTCTACGCCAGCCGGCGCCCGGACCCGGTGCTGCAGCAGGTCGAGGATTTCGGCGACGGCACGGTGTCGGCCAACGACTGCTTCCGCCCGGTGTCGCGTTACTTCGACCGCATCGTGCGCCCCGAACAGATCCTCGACGCGCTGCCGAAGGCATTGGCGACCCTGCTCGATCCCGCGACCTGCGGCCCGGTCACCCTGGCCTTCTGCCAGGACGTGCAGGCCGAAGCCTTCGACTATCCGGCGGACTTCTTCTCGCGCCGGGTGTGGCATGCGCGACGGCAGCCTGCCGATCCGCGCGAACTCGATGCGCTCGCCGCGGCCTTGCGTGCAGCGAAGCGGCCCCTGCTCGTCGCCGGGGGCGGCGTGCTCTACAGCGGCGCCGAAGCCGTGCTGGCCGCGTTCGCGGAACGCACCGGACTCGCCGTCGCCGAAACCCAGGCCGGCAAGGGCGCGCTGCCGTGGGACCACGCCAATGCGCTGGGTTCGATCGGCGTGACCGGATCGAGCGCGGCCAACGCCGCCGCCAGCGAGGCCGACGTCGTCGTCGGCCTCGGTACGCGGCTGCAGGACTTCACCACCGGCTCGCGCAGCCTGTTCCCCGGCGCGCGGCTGTTCCAGGTCAACGTGCAGGCCTTCGACGCGCACAAGCATGGCGCCTCGCCGGTGGTCGGCGACGCGCGCACGGTGATCGAGACGCTGGACGGCGCACTCGGCGACTGGCGTTCGCCACGGCCCATCGACCGTGACGCGATCGTGCAATGGACCGCGGCCGTCGACGCCGCCACCCGCGGCGACGACGCCACGACCCTGCCCAGCGATGCGCAGGTGATCGGTGCGGTGCAGTCCTCGTTCGACGACGACGCCATCGTGGTCTGCGCCGCCGGCGGGCTGCCGGGCGAACTGCACAAGCTGTGGCGCACCCGGCGCAGCGACGGCTACCACCTCGAATACGGCTACTCGTGCATGGGCTACGAGATCGCCGGCGGACTCGGCGTAAAACTCGCCGCGCCGGACCGCGACGTGGTGGTGATGGTCGGCGACGGCAGCTACCTGATGATGAATTCCGAGCTCGCCACCTCGGTGATGCTCGGGCAGAAGCTCGTCGTGGTCCTGCTCGACAACCGCGGCTACGGCTGCATCAACCGCCTGCAGCAGGCCACCGGCAGCCCCGGCTTCAACAACCTGCTGGCCGATACGCGCCACGCAACACTGCCCGACATCGATTTCGCCGCGCACGCGCGCAGCCTCGGCGCGCACGCCGAGAAGGCCGCGAACCTGGGCGAGCTGCGCGCCGCGCTGGCGCGCGCCCGCAAGGCCGACCGCAGCACCGTCGTGGTCATCGACACCGATCCGTTGAAGACCACCGAAGCCGGCGGCTGGTGGTGGGACGTGACGGTGCCGGAAGTCTCCGACCGCCCGCAGGTCGAGGCCGCTCGCCGCGACTACGAACAACGCATCCGCATGAAGAGAGACCTGTCATGAGCATCCGCTTCGGCGTCAGCCCCATCGCCTGGGCCAACGACGACATGCCCGAACTCGGCGGCGACACGCCGCTGGAAAGCATCCTCGCCGACATCCGCGACGTCGGTTTCGAAGGCGTCGAACTGGGCGGCAAGTTCCCGCGCGACGCCGCCGTGCTCAAGCCGTTGCTCGACGGCTACGGCCTCGACCTGATCGGCGGCTGGTACAGCGGCTCGCTGCTGGTGCAGGACGCGCAGGCGGAAATTTCCGCGCTGCAGCCGCACCTGCAACTGCTCAAGGCGATGGGCAGCACCGTGTTCGTGTTCGCCGAGACCAGCAACGCCGTGCACGGCAACCGCAGCGTACCGCTGACCGGCACGCCGCTGCTCGCCGACGGAGACTGGGCGCGCTTCGGCGAGCGCATGACGCAGGTGGCCGACTACATCCAGTCGCAGGGGCTGAAGTTCGCCTACCACCACCACCTCGGCACCGTGGTCGAGCGCGCGTCTGACATGGATGCCTTCATCCGCCACACCGGGCCGTCGGTCGGCTTCACCCTGGACACCGGCCACGCCGCGCTCGGCGGCGTCGATTACCTCAAGGTGATCCGCGAACACCCGGCGCGCATCGCCCACGTGCACTGCAAGGATTTCCGCGACGAAACGTACCGCAAGCTGCGAGACGGCGGCTCGAGCTTCCTCGACGGCGTGCTCGGCGGCATGTTCACCGTGCCCGGCGACGGCGGCATCGACTACGCCGCGGTGATGTGCGCACTGGTGGACATCGGTTATTCCGGCTGGATCGTGATCGAGGCCGAACAGGACCCGGCGATCGCAGCGCCGAAGCCCTATGCCGAACTCGGCCTGCGCACGCTGCAGCGCGAAGCCTCGGCCGCGGGACTGGCGTGATGTCGAAATTGCGCATCCGCCCGCAGGCGCCCGCGAACGACGGCACCGTGCTGTCGGTGACACCGGAGAGCACGGGCTGGTCGCACGTCGGCTTCAGGGTGGTGAAGCTGCGCGATGGACAACGCCACGAAGGTGGCGACGCCGGGCGCGAGGCCTGCCTGGTGCTGGTGTCCGGCAGCGCGGACATCGCTGCCGGCGGGCAACGGTTCGACGGCATCGGCGGCCGTGCCTCGCCGTTCGAAGATCGCGCGCCGGGCGCGGTGTACGTGCCTGCCGGCCTGCCGTGGTCGGTCCAAGCGCGCGGCGACGTCGAACTCGCCGTCTGCACCGCGCCGGGCAAGCCCGGCGGCGCGCCACGCCTGATCGACGATGCCGACATGCCGCGCGAAGTGCGCGGCAGCGGCACGAATACGCGCCACGTGCGCAACATCCTGCCCGAGACCCGGCCCGCCGACGGCCTGCTGGTGGTGGAAGTGGTCACGCCCGCCGGGCACTGGTCCAGCTATCCGCCGCACAAGCACGACACCGCCACGCCCGGCGAGGAAACCGTGCTCGAAGAAACCTATTACCACCGTCTCTCGCCGCCGCAGGGCTTCGCGTTCCAGCGCGTGTACAGCGACGACCGCACGCTCGACGAGGCCATCGCGGTCGAGGACGGCGACGTGGTGCTGGTACCGCGCGGCTACCACCCGGTCGGCGCCGCGCACGGCTACGACCTGTACTACCTCAACGTGATGGCCGGCCCCGAACGGCGCTGGCTGTTCCGCAACGATCCCGACCACGCCTGGATCGTCGCGCCCCCCCCCGCTTCCGGAACCTGATCCATGCGCAGCATCGAACACTTCATCGACGGACGCACCGTCGCCGGCACGTCCGGCCGCCACGGCGACGTCTTCGATCCCAACAGCGGCCGGGT
Source organism: Pseudomonadota bacterium (assembly GCA_023423855.1). Taxonomy (GTDB): domain Bacteria; phylum Pseudomonadota; class Gammaproteobacteria; order Xanthomonadales; family Xanthomonadaceae; genus Luteimonas. Next base: position 4,592 of record JAFAEU010000236.1, read on the forward strand.
GCAGGCGAAAGTGTCGCTGGCCTCGTCCGCGGAACTCGACCGCGCGATCGCCAGCGCAGTCGCCGCGCAGCCGGCATGGGCGAAGGTCAATCCGCAGCGCCGCGCGCGAGTGATGTTCGAGTTCAAGCGCCTGCTCGAAGCGAACATGGACGAGCTGGCCGCACTGCTGTCG
>JAFAEU010000238.1 GCA_023423855.1 Pseudomonadota bacterium
AATGACGGGAGTCGAGGATCGGGGATCGGGGATCGGGGATCGGGGATCGGGGATCGGGGATCGATCGTCGACGATCGGCGGTCGGGGCAACCGGCAGGTACCCGCGCGAAGCGCTTACTTGATGACCCGCAAATGCGCCCCGCGCTTCGGCGCCCCATCCTCCCCCGGCGCGTCGTCCGGCGGCGTCGGATCGTCGTCCGGCGGCTGGCCCGACGACACCTCCTCCGGCAGCGCCATGCCCTGCCCGGTCTCGCGCGCATAGATCGCCAGCACCGCCGACACCGGCACCACCACCGGATGGCTGACGCCGCCGAAGCGCGCGGTGAAGCGCACGCTCTCGTTGTCGAGTTCGAGCTTGGCCACCGCGCGGTCGGCGATGTTCAGCACCACGCGGCCTTCCTTCACCGTGTGCGTGGGCACGCGCACGCCCGGCTGCCGGGCGTCGACCAGGATGTGCGGGGTCATCCCGTTGTCCGAGATCCACTCGTACAGCGCCCGCAGCAGGTACGGGCGGTGGCTGGTCATGGCGGGCGGGGAATCGGGCATCGGGCTTACAGTGCCGCACAATGCGCGCGGGAGGCAACCGCAGGCACCGCGCTAACGGCTTCCAGCGGCCGTGCGGTCAGTCCGGCAGCTCGCGCAGGTTTTTTTCCTGCGACGTCAGGCTGCGCACGAAGCCGGGATTGCGGAAGATGCGGTTGCCGTATTCCTCGATCACCTTGCCGTCCTTGGGGAGCGGCACGTCGAGCGCCGGCAGGCGCCAGATGATCGGGGCCATCGCGCAGTCGGCGAGGCTCATTTCCGGGTTGAGGAAGAACTTGCTGGCCTTGAACAGCGGGATCGAGGCGGTCAGCAGCTCCTTCAGGCGCTTGCGCCCGCCGTCGGCCTGCTGCTTGCCGCCGTACTGGATCGCCTGCACCTGCGGCACCCAGTCGTGCTCGATGCGCAGCATCGCCAGGCGCAGGCGCGCGCGCGACAGCGGGTCGACCGGCATCAGCGGCGGGTGCGGGTAGCGTTCGTCGAGGTATTCACTGACCACGCTGGCCGCGTACAGCACCTGGTCGCGCTCGACCAGGGTCGGCACCGAGTGGTACGGGTTGAGGTCGATCAGGTCCGGCGGCGGGTTCTGCGGGTCGACCGGGACCAGGTCGTAGGCGACGCCCTTGGCGGCGAGCACCAGCCGCACCCGGTGGCACAGCACGTCATCGACGGACGAAAACAGGGTCATTGCATTGCGCATACGTGGACTCGCAGCCATCAACGGCCTTCTCCCGCGACCGGAATCCGCCAGTCGCACGGCGCCGGCTGCCCATCGCAACCGGTCGCCACGGTGTTCGCATTGGACGGTGCCTGGGCAGCGCGACCGCCCGGCGGGATCGCGCGCCTTGGGTGCCAGACGTCGCCGGACCTAGTGGACGTCCCTCCAGTACTCGTTCTTCAGCAGCCACGCGAGCAGCGTCAGGAACGACAGGAACAGGATGACCCATACGCCGATGCCCTGGCGCTTGAGCGCGGCCGGCTCGCCGGCGTATTCGAGGAAGGCGGTGAGGTCGCGCACGGTCTGGTCGTACTCGGCCGCGCGCTGGGTGCCGGGCGTGGCGATCTCCAGCTTCTCGACCGGCGTCTCGCCCGTCGCCGGATCCTGCTCGCCGAACACCGCGCGCTGCAGACCCTGCTGCTTCCACAGCGGGTTGGGCATCGAGGCGTTCGGGAACAGGGTGTTGTTCCAGCCCAGCGGACGGGTGTCGTCGAGGTAGAACGACTTCATGTAGGTGTAGACCCAGTCGGCGCCGCGCACGCGGGTGATCAGGCTCAGGTCCGGCGGGGCCTGGCCGAACCACTTCGCCGCCTGCTCGGCCGGCATCGCCGAGACGATGTGCTCGCCGTACTTGGCGCCGGTGAGGTTGAGGTTGGCCATCACCTCGTCCTCGCTCAGGCCGAGGTCGTCGCCCAGTCGCGAGTAGCGCAGGTACTTGAGCGAATGGCAGCCGGCGCAGTAGTTCATGAACAGCTGCGCGCCGCGCTGCAGCGAGGCCCGGTCGCTGAGGTCGGTGCCGGCCTGCTGCAGGTTGCCGCCGCCACCGGCGGCCAGCGCGGAGAACGACAGCAGCAACCCGCTGGCGAACGCAGCGATGCGGGTCAAGGAGGTCTTATTCATGCATCGTCACCCGATCCGGCACCGGCTTGGTCTTGTCCCAACTCGTCCACAGCGGCATCGTCAGGAAGAACAGGAAGTAGAAGGCGGTCAGGAACCGGCCGACGATCGTCTCCACCGGGTCCGTGCCCGGGCCGGCGCCGATCTTGCCGAGCCAGACGAAGCTGATCGCGAACAGGCCCAGCAGCACCTTCGACAGCAGGCCGCGGTAGCGGTAGGACTTCACCTTCGCGCGGTCCAGCCACGGCACCAGGAACAGGATCGCGATCGCGCCGAACATCACCAGCACGCCGGAGAGCTTGTGCGGCACCACGCGCAGCATCGCGTAGTACGGTGTGTAGTACCACACCGGCTTGATGTGCTCGGGCGTCACCAGGCGGTTGGCCTCGGTGAAGTTGTCGTGCTCCAGGAACCAGCCGCCGAACGCGGGCGCGAAGAAGATGATGAAGGCGCCGACGATCAGGAAGAAGCAGACGAAGAAGCTGTCCTTGACCGTGTAGTACGGATGGAACGGGATGCCGTCGGCCGGTGCGGTGGGCGACCAGCGGTTGCCCTTCGGGCCCTTCTTGATCTCGACGCCGTCGGGGTTGTTCGAGCCGACCTCGTGCAGCGCGCCCAGGTGCAGCACCACCAGCAGCAGCAGCACCAGCGGCAGCGCGATCACGTGCAGGGCGAAGAAGCGGTTGAGGGTGGCGTCGGAGGGCAGGTAGTCGCCCATGATCCACTCGGTCAGGCCGTTGCCGATCACCGGGATCGCGCCGAACAGCGAGATGATCACCTTCGCGCCCCAGAATGACATCTGGCCCCACGGCAGCACGTAGCCCATGAAGGCCTCGGCCATCAGCACCAGGTAGATCAGCATGCCGAGGATCCACACCAGCTCGCGCGGCTTCTGGTAGCTGCCGTACATCAGGCCGCGGAACATGTGGATGTAGACGACGATGAAGAACAGCGAGGCGCCGGTGCTGTGCATGTAGCGGATCAGCCAGCCCC
>JAFAEU010000375.1 GCA_023423855.1 Pseudomonadota bacterium
GAATTCGCCAGCGCCCTGACCCACGGCCTCGGCGCGACCGCCGCGCTGGCCGGCGGCGCGGTGTTGATCACCCTGGCCGCGCTGTATGGCAACGGATGGCAGCTGGGCGCGTCGATCGTGTTCGGCGTGTCGCTGCTGCTGCTCTACTTGGCGTCGACGCTCTACCACGCGATCAACCATCCGGTCGCCAAGGGCCGCCTCAAGGTCTTCGACCACTTCGCGATCTACCTGTTGATAGCCGGCACCTATACGCCCTTCACCCTGATCGGCCTGCGCGGCACGCTGGGCTGGTGGCTGTTCGGCATCATCTGGACGCTGGCGCTGGCCGGCGTGGTGTTCAAGCTGTTCTACACAGGGCGATTCCGCGGCCTGTCGACCGCGATCTACGTGGCGATGGGCTGGCTGGTGGTGATCGCGATCGGCCCGGTGGCCGCCGCGCTCGATACCTGGACGCTGGGCTGGATCATCGCCGGCGGCCTGTTCTACACGCTGGGCACCTTCTTCTACATGCGCGAATCGATCCCCTACGCGCATGCGATCTGGCACCTGTTCTGCATCGGCGGCAGCGTCTGCCACTACGTCGCGGTGATGGCGCAGGTCGTGGGCTGAGCGCGCTCACGGCGCGTTCGCGAAACTGAACCCATCGCCGCCGCTTTCGCGCCGACGCAACGCATGCCGCCAATACTGGCGGCATGCAGGCAACCGACACCCCCGCAACCACGCCCGATCCCGCCCGCCGGCGCTGGCCGCCGACGCGGCGCACCACCGCGATCCTCGCCATCGTCGCCGCAGCCCTGGTCGCGCTGGTGCTGCTGTGGGACTGGAACTGGTTCAAGGGTCCGGTCGAACGCGTCGTGCAGGCGCGCACCGGGCGCGCGTTCGAGATCGCCGGCAATCTCGACGTCGACCTCGGCCGCATCACCACCGTCACCGCCGACGGCCTGCGCCTGGGCAACGCCGACTGGTCGAAGCAGCCCGACATGGCCACCGCGCGGCAACTGGTGCTGCAGGTCGAAACCTGGCCGCTGCTGATCGGCAAGGTGCGCCTGCCGGAACTGCGGCTGTCGCAGCCCGACGTGCGGATCGAGACCAATCCCGACGGCGGTCCCGGCAACTGGGACTTCGGCTTCGACAGCGACGGCGACGGCAGCGCCCTGCAGCTGCGCCGGCTGTGGATCGACGCAGGCCGCCTGCGCTTCGACGACGCCGTCAGCAGGACCGCGATCGACGTCGAACTCGCCAGCCGGGAACCGCGCAAGGCCGACGCCGCGCCGCCGATCACGCTCAAGGGCGACGGACACTGGGCCGGCAACGACTTCACCCTGGAAGGCACCACCGAATCGCCGCTGGAGCTGCAGGACAGCGAACGGCCCTATCGCCTCGACCTGCGCGCCCGCGCCGGCGCCACCCGCGCCCACGCCCGCGGCACCCTGCTCGACCCCTTCCGCCTGCGCGACTTCGACCTGCAGTTCGAACTCGCCGGCCGCAACCTCGCCGACCTCTACCCGCTGGTCGGCCTCGCCCTGCCCGACTCCCCGCCCTATGCCGTCGACGGCCGCCTCACCCGCGACACGGACACCTGGCACTACGACGGCTTCAGCGGACAGATCGGCCAGAGCGACCTGTCCGGCTCGGCCGCGGTCACGACCGGCCGCGAACGCCCGCTGTTCAAGGCCGAGCTGGTGTCGAAGCGGCTGGACTTCGATGACCTCGCCGGCTTCCTCGGCGGCACCCCGGACGCCGAAGGCGAGGCGCTCGACCCCAGGCTCGCCGAACAGGCCGCGGAGCAGGCCGCGACCGGCAAGGTGCTGCCGTCCACGCCCTACGACCTGGCCAAGCTGCGCGCGATGGACGCCGACGTGCGCCTGCGCGCGCAGCGCATCAACGCGCCGAAGCTGCCGATCGACGACATGGACGCGCACCTGCTGCTCGACGCCGGCCTGGCGCGGCTGGAGCCGCTCAATTTCGGCGTCGCCGGCGGCGACATCCACGCCGACATCCGCATGGACGCGCGCAGCGACACCATCACCACGCGGCTCAAGGCCGACGTGCGCCGCATCGAACTGTCGCAGCTGTTCCCCGACGCCGAACTGACCAGGGACGCCGCCGGGCGCTTTGCCGGCAGCCTCAACCTCGTCGGCACCGGCAATTCCGTGGCGGCGATGCTGGCGACCGCCGACGGCGACGTCGCCGTGGGCATGGGCCGCGGCCGGATCAGCAACCTGCTGGTGGAGCTGGCCGGCATCGACATCTACGAGGCGGTGAAATACCTGATCGGCAAGGATCGCCAGGTGCCGGTCCGCTGCGCCTTCGCCGACTTCGGCGTGAAGCGCGGCGTGATGGAATCGCGCGCGCTCGCCTTCGACACCACCGACACCCTCATCGTCGGCGAGGGCCGGGTGGACCTGCGCGAGGAGACGCTCGACCTCGAACTGCGCCCGCGCCCCAAGGACCGCAGCATCCTCGCCCTGCGCTCGCCGCTGCACATCGGCGGGACCTTCGCCGATCCGAGCTTCCGTCCGGACATGGCCCGCCTGGGCCTGCGCGGCGCGGTCGCCCTGGCGCTGGGCAGCATCGCCCCGCCGGCGGCGCTGCTGGCCACCCTCGAACTCGGCCCGGGCGAGGACAGCGACTGCGGCGGCGCGTACGCGCGGTGATCAAAACATGTCATCCCGAGCGAAGCGAGGGATCTGCCGTTCGAGCGTACTCAAAGCAGATCCCTCGCTTCGCTCGGGATGACAAGTCCGGGTGGAAACGGCAGCATCGGCTTCAGGCCAACGGAGCCGGACTCGCGCCCCGGCCCGCTGCCGAACGCCGTCCGATGCGACTTCCGCCGAATCCTTCAGCCGGCGATGTAGCGCTGCAACTGGTCCAGCTCGTGCTGCTGGTCCTCGATCACCGCCGCGACCAGGTCCCCGATCGAGATCATGCCGACCACGCCGCCGCCCTCCACCACCGGCAGGTGGCGGATGCGGTTGCGGGTGACGATCTGCATGCAGTCGGGCACCCCGTGATCGGGGCCGACGGTGACCACCTCCGTGGTCATGATCGCGCTGACCGGCGTGTCCTTCGACGAACGCCCCTCGAGCACGATCTTGCGCGCGTAGTCGCGCTCGGACAGGATCCCGGACAGTCGCGATCCGTCCATCACCAGCACCGCCCCGATCCCCTTGAGCGCCATCAGGCGGATCGCGTCGATGACCGGTGCATCGGGCGCGACCGCGAACAGGTCAGGCGTCTTGGCTCCCAGCAGTTGCCGCACCGTACGCATGGTGCTTCCCTCCCGTTGGCTGCGACGGCATTGAGGATACTCCGCCCGGCGCCGGACGCCAGTCGTCGACCAGGTACAGCGGCCGCTGCTTGGACTCCTCGTACAGCCGCCCGAGGTATTCGCCGATCATGCCCAGCGCGACCAGCTGCACGCCGCCGAGGAACAGGATCACCGTCATCATCGTCGGCCAGCCCGCCACGCGATCGCCGAAGAACAGCGCCTTGGACACGATCCAGACCGCGTACACGAAGGCCACCAGCGCGGCGCCGAGGCCGACGTAGGTGGCCAGCCGCAGCGGCGCGGTGGAGAAGCTGGTGATGCCCTCCAGCGCGAAGTTCCACAGTTTCCACAGGCTGAACTTGCTGTTGCCGGCCAGTCGCGCCTCGCGCCGGTACGGGATCGCGACGCGGTTGTAGCCGATCCAGCCGAACAGCCCCTTCATGAAGCGATGGCGTTCGCGCAGCTGCCGCAGCGCGGCCAGCGCGCGCGGCGAGAGCAGGCGGAAGTCGCCGGTGTCGGTCGGGATCGGCGTCTTCGACAGGCGCTGCATCACGCGATAGAACGCATGCGCGGTGGCGCGCTTGAGCCAGCCCTCGCCGTCGCGCTGCTCGCGCATGCCGTGAACGTCGTCGTAGCCCTCGCGCCACTTCGCGACGAACTGCGGGATCAGCTCCGGTGGGTCCTGGCCGTCGGCGTCGAGGATGATCGCCGCGCCCGCCTCGACGTGGTCGAGCCCCGCGGTCAGCGCCGCCTCCTTGCCGAAGTTGCGCGACAGCCGCAGCAGCGCGACCCGGCGGTCGCCGCTGGCGAGGCCGCGCATCACTTCCCAGGTGCCGTCGCGGCTGCCGTCGTCGATGTACAGGACGCGGCCGTCGACGCCGTCGGCGACCAGCCCGTCCAGCACGCCGGCAACGCGCCGGTGCAGCAGCGGCAGGGCCTCGGCCTCGTCGCGGGCCGCGACGACGACGGTCAACAGTTCACGGTTCATGCCGGCATCCTAGAGCATTCCCGTGCCAATCCCTGCAATCCCGGACTCCGTCATCCCGGCGAAAGCCGGGATCCATCTTGCTGTTGATCCTGCCGGACAACGCAGCTGCGGAAAGACAAAAATGGATCCCGGCTTTCGCCGGAATGACGAACAGGAAGACGCGTCTGCCCGCGCCGCGCCGTCAATCCAGCATCTCGAGATAGCCATCACCACCGATCTGCCGCATGTTGCGCTCGATCCAGCGCGCGCGCCGCTGCACGTAGGGTCCGGGATTGGCGGCGCTGTAGCGCTTGGGACTGGGCAGGACCGCCGCCAGCCGCGCGCTCTGCGATGGCGTCAGCGCCGCCGCGTCGCGACCGAAGAAACTGCGCGCGGCCGCCTGCGCACCGTAGACGCCGTCGCCGAACTCGGCGACGTTGGCATAGACCTCGAGGATGCGCCGCTTCGGCCACATCCATTCAAGCAGGACGGTGTACCAGGCCTCGACGCCCTTGCGCACCCAGCGCGAGGCCGCGCTCGACCCCTGCCAGAGGAACAGGTTCTTCGCCAGCTGCTGGCTGATGGTGCTGCCGCCGCGCAGCCGCCCGCCCTGTTCGTTGCGCCGGCGCGCCTGCTCGATCGCCTCCAGGTCGAAGCCGCCGTGCGTGGCGAAGGCCTGGTCTTCCGCCGCCACCAGCGCCACCGGCAGCGACGCGGCCATCCGCTCCAGGTCGCGCCAGTCGTGGGCGACGCGGAAGTCCCGGTCGCCCTGCGCCCAGGCGTCGAACTGGCGGATGGCCATGAACGCCGAGAACGGTGGATCGACGAAGCGCAGCACGCCCACCTGCAACACCGTGAACAACACGATCCAGACCGGCAGCAGCGCGAGCCGCCGCAGCCAGCGGCGCCGGCGCGGGCGACGCGCGGGCGCCGGCACGCCTCCACCATCGTCGTTCGAGGCTTGCGCCGTCGTCATCGCATCCCCATCTGTCAGGCAGCGCGGGCATCGCGCACACTGCCCCTATTCGAACACGCCACGCACGCCTCCGCGAACCTCCCATGTCCGTTCCCCCGCCGATCGACAGCGACCAGCTCTCCCGTTTCCTGCTGCCCCACGCCGGCGTGCGCGGCGTGCGCGTGCACCTGCACGAGACCTGGACGCGGATCCGCGCGCGCGACGACTCCCCGCCCGCGGTCACCGAACTGCTGGGCGAAGCGGTCGCCGCCGCGGCGCTGTTCACCGGCCATGCCAAGGTCGACGGACGCCTGTCCGTGCAGCTGCGCGGCGCGGGTCGCCTGCGCACGCTGTTCGCCGAATGCACCGCCGCGGGCACCCTGCGCGGCATCGCGCGCCTGGCCGAGGGCGACGACACGCCCGTCTCGCGCGACCTGCGCGAACTCGGCGCCGACGCCGTGCTCGCCATCACCATCGAGAACCCCGGCGTCCGCGGCCGCGAACCGACCCGCTACCAGGGCCTGGTGCCGCTGGAGTCCGATTCGCTGGCGGGCGCGTTCGAGGACTACTTCCGGCAGTCGGAACAGCTGCCCACGCGCCTGCTGCTGGCCGCCGACGGCAGCCGTGCGGCCGGCCTGATGCTGCAGAAGCTGCCCGGCGACGCCGGCGACGACGACGGCTGGAACCGCGCGGTCGCCCTGTTCGAGACCCTCTCGCCGGCGGAACTGCTCGACCTGCCGACGGACACCCTGCTCACCCGCCTGTTCCACGAGGACCGGCCCGAACACCTCGGCGACCGGCCACTGGCCTTCGGCTGCTCCTGCTCCCGGGAGCGGGTGGCGGCGATGCTGCAATCGCTCGGCGAGGCCGAGGCCCGGGCCGCCGTCATCGACGGCGCGGCCCGGATCCGCTGCGAGTTCTGCGGCGAGCGCTACGAATTCGACCCGCCCGCCGTGCAGGCCCTGTTCGCCGGACCGGCGACCGATGCGGCCGCGCCTGAACGCATTCAGTGACGGTGCAGGTTGCCTGTGTGTGGGATTGTTAAATAAACATAAACGCGCTAGGATCGTTTTCCGGAAAGGGAGGGAACTCCAGCCGCACCGGCTGGTCGATAGCACACCATGGCACGCCACTTCGCCAGACTGACGACTGCCCTGCTGCTCGCCCTGTGCGTGGCGGCCAGCGCGCATGCGCAGGTCAAGCGCGGTGGCGACCAGACCGTGCTGCCCGTCGTCGACCACAACAGCGGCAAGGTGCAGGCCTATCTCGTCCTTGAGCCCGCGGCGGAAGCCCCCACGGCCGGCGCCCGCTGGCGCTTCGGCGACAGCTCGCTCGATGCCGCCTTCGGCCTGCAGGCCGGCGATTCGCTGGCCCTGCTGTGCAACCAGGGCAGCGGCGTGTTCAGCGCCGTCAGCGGCCTGGCCAACAACTGCCAGCTCGCCTCCCTGGGCGATCGCGACGGCAGCCACCGCGCCAGCGCCACCGCGGCCTTCAACCGCCCCGGCGGCGGCTTCGGCCTGACCGTCGGCCAAGGCAAGGACAGCCTGCCCGCGTGGCTGACCCGCAACGGCGCGCACAGCGGCAACAACATCGACCTCAACGACCTCACCGTCTTCGCCCAGAAGAACCTCGGCGATGCCGCCTACGTCACCATCGCCGGCACCGTCGCCAAGGCCACCCTGATCCCGTTCGCGGAGGCTCCGGCCGACATCAGCGACCAGTGGAGCAGCAAGAGCCTCGCCGTCGGCGGCGGCTACGGCGCCTTCAGCGCCAACGTCATCGGCCGCGT
>JAFAEU010000388.1 GCA_023423855.1 Pseudomonadota bacterium
TCGACATCGCCCGAGCCGATGGACAGCACGTTCAGTGCGCCGGCGTCGTCCACCTTGAGATCGCCGGAGCCGACCTTGGCGGTCACCAGGCCCCTGGTGCGGCGCGCCTCGACGTCGCCCGATCCGACGTCGGCGCTGAGCGAGGATGCGCCGGTGACCCAGGCATCGCCGGAGCCGACGTCGACCTGCACGAGTACGCTGTCGGGCACGCTCGCCTCCAGCGCGAGATAGGCGTAGCGGGAACCGAGCGAGAGGCCGCTCCAACTGCTGTCGGACGCCAGGCGCACGACCAGCTTGTCGCCGCGGCGCTCCTGCGTCAGCGTGAGCCGGTCGAGGCGATCGGCATCGGAGGCGCAGGCGCGGCCCTTGACCGCGCCGGTCGCGCCCGCTGCGGCGTTGACGCGCAGTTCGTGGTGGCCGACGTCGAACATCACCGACTTCACGCCGGAGAAATCGAGGTCGAGGCTGCGCGGCGCGGAATGCTTGCACTGGTCCGCGAGGGCGGGGCCGGAGGCGACGGCGAGCAGCAGCAAGGCGGTGGCGGCATGGCGGGACATGGGCGTTCCTGTTGGATGGGATCGAGGATTGGATGCGGCGAGGGCGCGAATGGTTTACGTCCTTCGGCGAAATCCGGTCGCGCCTTCAGGGAGCTTCATGAAAACTGTCATTTCGAGCGTAGCGAGAGGCGCTGTACAACGGCGAAGCCGGTCAATCCAGACGCCTGAAAAGCAAGATTTTTCACTGCGTTCGAAATGACAGATTCGGAATTTTCAGAACTTCCCTTCAGGCGCGATCAGATCACGCAATCCCCCGCAAGCGACCAGCCGAAGGGGCCCGGAGCGCAGCATCAGCGGGCGGATGCCTCGTCCGCCGCCGCATCCGCTTCCGCGGCGGCGTTCATGGCGGCGTCGCCGGCTTCATCACCGGAGTCGCCGTCCTTCCCGCAGTCGTCGATGTCGCTGGCGTCCATCCGCGCATACGGCACGAACTCCGGCACGACGGCGGCGAGTGCCTGCTGCGCGGCCAGCAGGGCGGGCAGGCGGTCGCACAACTGCGTCGCGGAGGCTTCGAGCTTGCGGGCTTCGGCCTCGATGCGCTTCTCCATCTCCTCGGTGTCGCCGCGGAACAGGCTGCCGATGGCGTCACGGGCGGCCTTCATGCCGAGGTCGGCACCCTGCACGCCGAGGTCCATGCCGGTCTCGGCGATCGCGATGATGTGGGTGCGGTAGTCGCGTGCCAGCTCGCGGGTGGCCTCGTCCATCGCGATCGTCCTGCCCGAGACGATCAGGTCGCCGTCCGGGGTGATCTCCGCCGGCGGCAGGTCGCTGGTCTTGCGGCTGCCGCGCTTGCCGTTGATGCGGACGTCGTAGTCGCCGTTGAGGCTCAGGTTGTTCTCGCGCAGTTCCTTGCGCGCCTCGTCCAGGGCGCGGGCGACGGTGCGGCCGAGCGCGGTCTTGGGCGCGGCGTCTGCCGCGGCGTCGGGCTGCGTGGCCGGTGGCGCGGCGTCGCGCTGGCAGGCGACGAGCAAGGGGAGGCAGGCGATCAGGGCGAAGGTGGCAACGGCTTTCATGGGCAGCTTCCTCGGCGACATTGCGGAGACCGGAGTGGACGGCATTTCCCGGGGTTCTGTCGCCATCCCTGGCGGATGGTGACCGGTTCTCTGACGCTGCGGCGCGGTGATGTGTGACGGGGCGGAGCAGTTGCTTCTCGACCTGTTACGGTGGCCATCCGTGGCGGGACACTACCGTCTTCGGATCGTCCGGCCCGGCCATCCCTGGCCGGGCGTTCGGCAGGCCCCGCGGCAGTGCCGCGCAAGCGGCCTGCCTCACCCCTCATCCCGCCAGCGGCGCAGGCGGATCGCGGCGAAGATCATCGCGGCGCCGGCGGCCACGCCGATCCACAGGTTGGCGTTGGCCAGGTTCCTGTACACGCCGATCGGGTTCATCAGGTTCCGTGCGGCGCCGGGGCTGTCGAAATCGACGTGTTCCAGGTACTGCAGGTCCATCCAGGTCATCGGGAACACGCTGGTCAGCATCCGCAGCACGATGTTCTTGAAGAACGGCCAGGTCACGTCGTCGTACACGCCGAGGAATTCCAGCCAGCCGACGAAGATGCCGGCGAACAGCGGGATCATGATCGCCCACAGGAACGGCTTGCTCTTCGCCCAGGCCGAGCACAGCATCAGCCAGCCGATGGTCGGCATCGCCCACAGCGCGTACACGGGGATCGCGGCGAGGTACTGCGCGGAGATCAGCAGCGGGCTGGACGGCCCCCACAGCAGGGTGACCGGGTTGCCGCCGTAGACCAGGACCACCAGGCTGATCAGCATCAGGAAGCCGAACATCGTGGCGATCGACGCGAGCGTGGCCAGCAGCGGGGCGACCAGCGCCGCGCTGGCGACCTTCGACAGCACCGTCGAGGTGTCCGACAGTGGCAGCGACTTCCAGAACAGCACGCTGCGGTCCTTGCGCTCGTCGTACAGCGCGCCCAGGCAGTAGAAGAACATCACGAACGCCAGCACGACGAACGGCCAGCTCGAGGCCAGGATCAGGGTCAGGTCGAGGCCGTCGCCCAGTTTGGCGAGGTCGCCGTGGCCGAGCTGCGAGGTCAGCATGCCAAGGTCAAGGCCGTTGATCTGGACCTGCCGGCCGCCGTCAAGCGTGATGTTGGTCGAGTCCGGCCAGTGGCCGCGCGCGGCCACCATGGCGATCACCAGGCCCATGGCGGTGAGCAACAGCGAGGTGGCGCCGGCGATCAGTGGCGCCCACAGGAACCCGCCCTTGTGCTCCCAGTACTCGCGCCGCAGCAGCCAGCGGAAGCGGTGGGTGGGATGGACGTGCGCGGCGCCGCCGGGGCGCGGGACGTCGGTCGCGGTGTCGACGACGGCGTTCATGCGTAGGTTCCTTTCATCGTGGCGACGAACAGATCGGCCAGGCCGGGCGTGCGGGTCTCGCCGTAGGACGACAGCGCGGCCGGGGACACGCCGTCGAACAGCATCACGGTCTTGCCGAAGGGCAGGGCGCGTTCGTCGATCGGCGCCATCTGGCGCGCGGCCTCGGCGCGGTCGGCGTTGACCAGGACTTCGACGAAGCGCTGGCCGACGTCCTCCATCGGCGCGTCGAGCACGATCCTGCCGTCGCGGATGAACATCACGTCGGTGAGGATGTGCTCGATCTCCTCGACCTGGTGGGTGGTGATGATGATGGTCTTCTGCTCGTCGAAGTAGTCCTCCAGCAGGCGCTGGTAGAACTGCTTGCGGTAGAGGATGTCGAGGCCGAGCGTCGGTTCGTCCAGCACCAGCAGCCGGGCGTCGATCGCCATCACCAGCGCCAGGTGCAGCTGCACGATCATGCCCTTGGACATCTCGCGCACGCGCTGGCGCGGCTTGAGCTGGGTGTTGGCGAGGAAGCGCTCGCACTTGGCGCGGTCGAAGCGCGGGTGCACGCCGGCGACGAAGTCGATCGCCTCCTTGACCCGGATCCAGCGCGGCAGCACCGCGACGTCGGCGATGAAGCAGACGTCGTTCATCAGCGCGTCGCGCTGGGTGCGCGGGTCGCGGCCGAGCACGCTCAGCTCGCCCTCGAACGGGATCAGGCCCAGCATCGCCTTGAGCGCCGTGGTCTTGCCGGCGCCGTTGGGGCCGATCAGGCCGACGATGCGGCCGGCCTCGATGCGGAAGCCGGTGCCGTCGAGCGCGAGCTTGTTCCGGTAGGCCTTGCGCAGGCCGCGCGCATGGACGACCTGCAGGTGGTCGACGACGGCGTTCATCGCGTGCCTCCCTGCGGCTGTGCCGGCATCAGTTCATCGAGCGACAGGCCCAGCCGCTGGATGCGTTCCAGCACCAGCGGCCATTCCTCGCGCAGGAAGCGGTCGCGTTCGTTGAGCAGCAGTTTCTTCGCGGCTTCGTCGGTAACGTACATGCCCAGGCCCCTTCGTTTTTCGACCAGCGACTCGTCCGCCAGCTCCTGGTAGGCGCGGGAGACGGTGATCGGGTTCAGTTGGTATTCGGCGGCGACCTGGCGCACCGAGGGCAGCGCGTCGCCGGGTTTGAGGACTCCGTCCAGCATCATCGCGATCACGCGTTCCTTCAGCTGGCGGTAGATCGGAGCGCCATCGCTCCACTGGATGTTGGTCATGGCATCAGCTCCGGTCGCCGCGGCCCGTCCCGCGCGCGAACGAGAAGTAGGGGACGGCGATCGCGCTGCGCACGCTGCCGGCACGGCGCTTGCGCCGGGTGGAGGCTTCTTCGCTCGCGCGCTCCGCTTCTTCCACGGCGCCCAGGGACACGACTTCGGCGAGCGCCGCCTCGGTGGCGACCACGGTGACGAAGCTTGCGGTGGTTGCGAGCGCATGTTCCAGCGACTCGGCCTTCGCCAGTTCGGCCTCGAACCGGCGGCTGCGGGCATCGATGCGCATGGAGAGCGCGTCGGCGTCCGCATGCGTGGCCAGCGGCGGCAGCGGCTGGTCCAGGGTCGGGACGTCTGCCATCGTGCCGGTCGCGGGCGCGGCGTCGGGAAGGACCGGACGCGCTGCCATCAGGCCGACGGCCAGCATCATGCCGGAGACGGAGAAAGCCAGTATCGTGTTGCGGAGCTTGCGGTTCATGATGAACGTCCTGCTCGGGTGAATAGGTGTTGTATTCAACTATAACACCAGAACAGGCAGGGTCAAGCGCTTTATGGGGAAATCCGACCCAACTGAAGTCATGGTGCCGCCCCCAGCCCCCGGAACTTCACGGAAAATGTCATGAAATCAATCAGATACGCTGCGATTTCCCTGCTGCTGGTGGTGTCCGCGGGCGTTGCTGCGGCCTCGGGCCTGCTCGACCGCAGCTACCGGCCGCTGACCGGCAAGCAGCCGGTCGACCTCGCCGCGACCTATGGCGGCGACGTACTGCTGATCGTCAACACGGCCAGCAAGTGCGGTTTCGCGCCGCAGTTCGAGGGACTGGAGAAACTGCACTCGCGCTACAAGGCGCAGGGCTTCGCGGTGCTGGGCTTTCCGTCCGCGGATTTCAGGGGGCAGGAGTTCGAGGACGAAAAGCAGATCCAGGAATTCTGCACGCTGACCTACGGCGTGAAATTCCCGATGTTCGAGCGCGTGCACGTGATCGGCGACGAGGCCACGCCGCTGTACCTCGACCTGGCCAAGGCCACCGGCGAGGCGCCGGCGTGGAACTTCCACAAGTATCTGGTCGATCGCGACGGCAAGGTCATCGCCTCGTGGGGCAGCAAGACGGTCCCGGAGGATCCGGCCATCGTCGGCGCGATCGAACGCGCGCTGAAGGCGCCGAAGCCGAACGCTCGCTGACGTGCTGAACGGGGATCGGCCGTCCCGCGCGGTGCCGATTGCCGTGGCGGGCGCGGCTCGCGACAATAACGGCATTGCGCCGCGGTTGCCGGCGCGTGCCGGAGTTTCCCGTCCAATGAATCCTTTCGCGCGTGGCCTGGCCACGCTGGGCCTGTCTGCGCTGCTCGTTTCGGGCGCGGCCACGGCCATGCAGGCGCAGGGCGCGGTCACCGCGCTGGCCGGCGAGCGCCAGCAGGTCAGCTATTTGATGGGCATGGACGTGGGCCGCTCGCTCGAGGCGGTCGGTCCCGATATCGATTTCGCCAGCTTCGAGCGTGCGTTCGCGCAGGCGCTGGCCGGCGGCGAGCCGCTGATCGGCGACGCCGAGGTGGCGGCCCTGGGTCCGGTGCTGATGCAGCGCATCGCCGCGCGCAGCGGCAAACGGGTGCCGGGACTGGCGCCGGGCGCGCAGCCGCCGGCGATCGACAAGGGCAAGGTCGGGCTGATGCTGGGCCTGGATGCCGGTCGTTCGCTGGCGCCGCTGGCCGACACCATCGACGTGCCGGTGCTGGTGCAGGCCGTGCGCACGACGGTCGAGGGCGGCACGCCGCTGTTGTCCACCGACCAGGCCTCGGTCGCGCGCACGGCGCTGGAGCAGCGCGGGCGCCAGCAGGCCGCGCGCCAGGCCGAGACCAATCGCCAGGCGGGCGCCGACTTCCTGGCGAAGAACCGGACCGGCAAGGGCGTGTTCGCCACCGGCTCGGGCCTGCAGTACAGCGTGCTGCGGCAGGGGTCGGGTCCCCGGCCCCGGCCAGGCGACACGGTCCGCGTGCACTACCGCGGCACCCTGCTCGACGGCACCGAGTTCGACAGTTCCTACGGCCGCGGCGAGCCCGCCGAGTTCGGCCTGAACCAGGTCATCGCCGGCTGGACCGAAGGCCTGACCCTGATGCCGGTCGGCGCCAGGTACCGACTGTGGATTCCCGGCGAACTGGCCTACGGCCAGCGCGGCAGCCCGCCGAACATCGGTCCGAACGAGACCCTGGTGTTCGAGGTCGAACTGCTCGAGATCCTCTGAATCCGGTCCCCGGTTCCATGCGGCACCGCGGCCGCGTCTCCCCAAGTATTGTTTTTTGTCCAGGAGTTCCCGATGAAAGTTTCGATGCGTTCCACCTCCCTGGCCGTGCTCGGCGTGGCGCTCTGTGCCGCGCTGCTGGCCTGCAAGCCGCTGGACAAGGACACCGGCAAGCCGGTCGACGGCAGCGGCGACGACAAGCCGGCGGTGGCGGCCAAGGCCGGCCTGAAGACCGAGAAGGAGCAGGTCAGCTACGTGATCGGCATGCAGATCGGCGACAGCCTGAAGGGCGCGAAGGACGAGGTCGACCTCGACACCATCGTCAAGGCCATGAAGGAAACGATCGACGGCAAGGAGCCGCGCCTGAGCCAGCAGGAGGCGATGGAAGTCATGCAGGCCTTCAGCATGCGCATGCAGGCCAGGCAGATGGCCGAGTTCGAGGAATCGGGCAAGAAGAACGCCGAGGAAGGCGGGAAGTTCCTTGCCGACAACGGCAAGAAGCCCGAGGTGAAGACCACCGCGTCGGGCCTGCAGTACCAGGTGCTGAGCGAGGGCCAGGGCGCCAGGCCCAAGGCCGGTGACACCGTGCGCGTGCACTACAAGGGCACCTTGCTCGACGGCGAGACCTTCGACGATTCCTACGCGCGCGGCGAGCCGGTCGAGTTCGCGCTGGCGCAGGTCGTGCCGGGCTGGCAGGAAGGCCTGCAGCTGATGCCGGTGGGCAGCAAGTACAAGCTGTGGATCCCGGG
>JAFAEU010000419.1 GCA_023423855.1 Pseudomonadota bacterium
GCTGCGCCAGGTCCTCGATCGAATAGATGTCGTGGTGCGGCGGCGGCGAGATCAGGCCGATGCCGGGCTTGGCGTAGCGCAGCCGCGCGATCAGCGGGTTGACCTTGCTGCCCGGCAGCTGGCCGCCCTCGCCGGGCTTGGCGCCCTGCGCCACCTTGATCTGCAGTACCTCGGCGTTGATCAGGTACTCGGGCGTGACGCCGAAGCGGCCCGAGGCGATCTGCTTGATCTTGCTGCGCCTGTCGGTGCCGTAGCGCGCGGGATCCTCGCCGCCCTCGCCGGAGTTGCTGCGCCCGCCGAGGCGGTTCATCGCGATCGCCAGCGCCTCGTGCGCCTCCGGCGACAGCGCGCCCAGGCTCATCGCGGCGCTGTCGAAGCGTTTGACGATCGACGACACCGGCTCGACCTCCTCCAGCGGCACCGGCGCGCCCAGCGGCTTGAGCCGCAGCAGGTCGCGCAGCGCCGCGGGCGGGCGCGTGTTGACGTGGTCGGCGTAGGCCTTCCAGTCCTCGCGCGTGCCGGTCAGCACCGCGCGCTGCAGCGTCTGCACCACGTCCGGGTTGTACTGGTGGTACTCGCCGCCGTGCACGTAGCGCATCAGGCCGCCGGGCTCGGGCAGGGCGTTGTCGTCCCAGCCGTGCTCGGCCAGCGCCCAGGCGTCGGCCTCCAGCCGCGCGAAGCCGGCGCCGCCGATGCGCGAGGGCGTGCCCTCGAAGCACAGCGACACCACGTCCGCGTCGAGGCCGACGATCTCGAACAGCTGTGCGCCGCGATAGCTGGCGATCGAGCCGATGCCCATCTTCGACAGGATCTTGAGCAGGCCCTTCTTCACGCCGCGGCGGTAGCTGCGGCCGAACTGGGTCGGCTCGTTGCTGGTCTTGCCGCCGAGCAGGCCGCGGCGCGCGAGCGCGGCCAGGGTCTGGTACGCGAGGAAGGGGTATACCGCGGTCGCGCCGAAGCCGATCAGGCAGGCGAAGTGGTGCGGGTCGCGCGCGGTGCCGGTCTCGACGATCAGGTTGGCGTCGCAGCGCAGGCCCTTGCGCACCAGGTGCAGGTGCACGGCGCCGGTGGCGAGCAGGGCGTGCACGGCGGCGTGGCCGTGGCGCGGGCGGCGGTCGCTGAGGATCAGCAGCTCCACGCCCTCGCGCACCGCGGCCTCGGCTTCGTCGCAGATGCGCGCGAGCGCCTCGCGCAGCGGGGTGCGCTGGTCGAAGTACAGGTCGATGTAGCGATGGCGCGACGCGAAGCGCTCCAGCGCCAGCAGCTGGTACAGCTTGCGCTGCGACAGCACCGGCGAGTTGAGCATGACGTGGTTGACGTTCTCGGCCTGGTCCAGGAACAGGTTGCCCTCGCGGCCGATCTGGGTGGAGAGCGTCATCACGCACTCCTCGCGCAGCGGATCGATCGGCGGGTTGGTGACCTGGGCGAAGGCCTGGCGGAAGCAGTCGTACAGCGGGCGCACGCGCTGGCTGATCGCCGCCATCGGCACGTCGTCGCCCATCGAGCCGATGCCTTCCTGCTCGGTCTCGGCCAGCGGACGCAGCACCGCCTCCTGTTCCTCGCGCGAGAACTGGAACAGCTTCTGGAAGGCGAGCAGGGTTTCCGGCGTGAACGGCGCGTCGGTCAGCGCCGGGTCGATCAGCTCGGTGTGCAGCCAGCTCATGCCGCGCTTGAGCCACTGCTTGTACGGCGCGCGCGTGCGGTTGGCGTCGTCGATGGCGTCGGTGTCGAGCAGGCGTTCGCCCTCGAGGTCGATCGCGATCATCTCGCCGGGGCCGAGCTTGCCCTTGGCCTTGACCTGCTCCGGCGGCAGGTCCCAGACGCCGGCCTCGGAGGCGATCACGAACACGCCGTCGTTCGACAGCGTCCAGCGCGCCGGGCGCAGGCCGTTGCGGTCGAGCGTGCAGGCGGCGAACTTGCCGTCGCACATCACCACGCCGGCCGGGCCGTCCCAGGGCTCGGAGTTGATCGAGTAGTACTCGTAGAACGCGGCGAGGTCGGTGTCCTTGTACTCCAGCGACTGCGTCGCCGGCGGGATCAGGATGCGCATCGCCTGCAGCAGGTCCATGCCGCCGAGCAGCAGCCATTCGAGCATGTTGTCGAGCGACTGCGAGTCCGAGCCGTGCAGGGTGACGGTGGATTCGAACTCGGACACGTCGAGCAGCGGCGACTTCCACACCGGCTTGCGCGCCTGCGCCCAGCGGCGGTTGCCCTCGATGCTGTTGATCTCGCCGTTGTGCGCGAGCCGCCGGAACGGATGCGCCAGCGGCCAGCGCGGCAGGGTGTTGGTCGAGAAGCGCTGGTGGAACACCACCGCGCGCGCGGCGAGCTCCGGCCGCGACAGGTCGGGAAACAGCTGCCGCAGGTGGCTCGGCAGCACCATGCCCTTGTAGCCGAGCAGGCGCGGCGACAGGCCGACGACGTAGAAATCGGCGACGCCCTGCAGCGCCTGCTCGCTGCGGCGGCGGGCGAGGAACAGCGCGCGCTCGAAGGCGTCGAGGTCGGCGTCGTCGGCCTCGACGAACACCTGTTCGATGCGCGGCACCGAGGACTGCGCCAGCTTGCCGCAGGCGTCGAGGTCGATCGGCACCACGCGCCAGCCGGCCAGGCGCGCGCCGGCGTGCTGCAGCTGTTCGCGCAGCGCTTCGCGGCAGCGCGCGGCTTCCGCGTCGTCGTGCGGCAGGAACACCATGCCGGCGGCGACCACGCCATCGTGCAGCGGGAATCCCGATTCGCGCGCGAGCGTGCGCACGAAGCCTTCGGCGCCGTGGACCAGCACGCCGCAGCCGTCGCCCGACAGGCCGTCGGCGGCGACGCCGCCGCGATGCGCCATGCGCGACAGCGCCTCGAGCGCGATGTCCACGATCTCGCGCGCGGGTTCGCCCTCGATCTTCGCGATCAGGCCGAATCCGCAGCTGTCGTGTTCATCGCGGGGGTCATGAAGCCCCCGATCCGGGGATGCCCGCATCGTCGTCGTCGTCGGTGGGTAAGGTGGATGGGTCACGTGGGAATCGGAGCCTGGCGCAAGGAAACTTCACCCGGCGGCGCGTCCACGGCCTCGAATAAAACACAAATTGTGCGGCGCGGCAACGCTGCTGCAGAGTTGGTTTCCGTTGAAACCTGAAGCGTGCAAAAAGCCGTGTTTTCAGCGGAGTTGACGACCGTTTCGCGCGTCGCGGATCGCGGTGGGCTGGTCGAGTCCGGAAGTTTCCCCGGCAACGATCGCGTCGACGCCGTCGCGGATGTGCGCGGCCAGTTCCGCGCGCGTGCGCGGCGCCGGATCGCCGGCGAGGTTGGCGCTGGTGGACACCAGCGCGCCTGCGAATGCCTCGCACAGCGCGGCGACGACCGGATGCGCGCTGACCCGGACCGCGACGCCGGCGTGGTCGCCGGTGATCCAGCGCGGCACCCGCGGCGTGGCCGGCACGATCCAGGTATGCGGGCCGGGCCAGGAGGCCTGCACCGCGTCGCGTCGATCCGGCGGCAGTGCGTTCCAGTCCACGAGTCCGTCGAGCTGCGCGGCCGAGGCTGCGACCAGGATCAGCCCCTTGTCGACCGGCCGCTGCTTCAGCGCGAGCAGGCGCAGGACCGCGGCTTCGTCGAAGGGATCGCAGCCCAGGCCCCACACGCCTTCGGTGGGATAGGCGATCACGCCACCGCGGTGCAGGGCGATGGCGGCGTCGGCGAGGGAGGACGAGGTGGGGGGCATTGCGCCAGCTTATCGCCCCGGCGGGCTTTGCCGGGCGTTGGGGTGGGGGGCCACCCGCGAATCCGCCACCTAGAACGGCGCGCTGTCGTCCTTCTTCACCACGCGCTTCTTGCCGGGCTCGAACTTCGCCGCGGTCACCAGCACCTTCGCCGGCTCGAGGTCGGCCGACAGCGGGCGCGCGGTGTTCTTCGTCGCCTTTTTCGTCGCCGTCTTCTTCATGGCGGCCTTTTTCGCCGACTTTTTCGCCGGCGCCTTCTTGGCGGCCGCCTTCTTCGGCGCGGCTTCCTTCTTCGCGACCGCCTTCTTCGCGCCGAAGCCGCGTCGCGCCGGCTTGCCGGTCTCCTCGAGCAGCTTCGTCACTTCCTCCAGCGTCAGCGACGCCGGCTCGCGATCCTTCGGGATCTTGCCGTTGAGCTTGCCGTCGCTGATGTACGGACCGAAGCGGCCGTTGAGCACCTGGATGTCGCTGCCGGCGAACTCCTTGATGATGCGATTGCGCGCGATCTCTTCCTTCTCCTCGATCAGGAACACCGCGCGCGCCAGGTCGATCTTGTACGGGTCGTCCTCCTTCTTCAGCGAGGCATACACGCTGCCGC
>JAFAEU010000460.1 GCA_023423855.1 Pseudomonadota bacterium
GAGATCCCTCGCTTCGCTCGGGATGACCGCCTGCGGCGGTCACTTCGGCGCCAGCCGCACCGCGCCGTCGAGGCGGATGGTCTCGCCGTTGAGGTAGCGGTTGCCGAGGACGTAGGCGACGAGGTCGGCGAACTCCTCCGGCTTGCCGAGGCGGGACGGGAAGGGGATCGAGGCCGACAGCGATTGCTGCACCTCGTCCGGCATGCCGTCGACCATCGGCGTCCAGAAGATGCCCGGGGCGATGGTGTTGACGCGGATGCCGAAGCGGGCGAGTTCGCGGGCCATCGGCAGGGTCATGCCGACCACGCCGCCCTTCGACGCGGAGTACGCGGCCTGGCCGATCTGACCCTCGTAGGCGGCGACGCTGGCGGTGTTGACGATGGCGCCGCGTTCGCCGTCGTCGCCGGCCTCGTTGTGCTGCATGACGGCCGCCGCCGCCTTGGCGACGTTGAAGCTGCCGACCAGGTTGACCATCACCGTGGACTGGAAGCGGCCCAGCGGCATCGGCGCCTCGCGGCCGAGCACGCGGCCGGCGCCGAGGATGCCGGCGCAGTTGACCGCGGCGTTGAGGCCGCCGAGGAAGTCGCGCGCGGCGGCGACGTTGGCGGCGACGTCGTCCTCGCTGGTGACGTCGGTGCGGAAGTAGCGGGCGTTGGCGTCGCCGAGCTGCTCGACGGCCGCGGCGCCCTTGTCGTCGTTGTCGTCGAACAGGGCGACCTTGCCGTTGTCGGCGACGATGCGCTGCGCCACGGCGAGGCCGAGGCCGGAAACGCCGCCGGTGACGATGGCGCGGACCTGGGAAGCTTGCATGGGAAGTCCTGCCTGGAAAACGCCGCATTTTACCCCGGCCCAGGCCGCTGCCGGCACGTCCTCGGTGCAAGCAGCGCCGTCGGGGAGCTTCAAGGAATTGTCATTTCGAGCGTAGCGAGAGATCCAAGCGCTTGAAAGGCAAGATTTCTCACTGCGTTCGAAATGACAGTTCCGGGATTCCTGAAGGTGCCTACACGCGGGCGGTGGTCATGCGCCGCGCGAACTCGTCCGGCGGCAGGCCCGGCGCGAACAGGAAGCCCTGGCCGACGGGCACGCCCAGCTCCAGCATGAAGCGCCGCTGCGGCTCGGATTCGATGCCCTCGGCGACCAGGCCGAGGCCGAGGCTGCGGGCGATGCCGGCGACCGCCTGGCAGACCGCGACGTCGGAATGGTTGCCGGGCACGCCCTCGACGAACAGCTGGCTGAGCTTGAGCCCGTGGATCGGCAGCCGGCGCAGGTAGTTGAGCGCGCTGTAGCCTTCGCCGAAGTCGTCGATCGTCAGGATCACCCCGAGCTCGCGCAGCACCGCGAAGGTGCGCAGGGTGTCGGGCGCGTCCTCGATCAGCACCCGCTCGGTGAATTCCAGCTCCAGCGCCGAGCCGGGAAGGCCGTGTTCGTGCAGGGCTTCGCGGACGGTGCCGGCGAGGTCCTCGGCCAGGAACTGGCGGTAGGACACGTTCACCGCGACGCGGATGATGCCGAGCCCGGCGTCGCGCCATTCCGCGGCCTGGCGACAGGCTTCGTTCAGCACCCAGCGGCCGATGCGCACGATGTCGCCGGTGGTCTCGGCGTGGCCGATGAAATGGTCGGGCCGCATTTCGCCGAGCTGGTGGTTCTGCCAGCGGATCAGGGCTTCGGCGGCGATCGTGGTGCCGTGGCGCAGGTCGACCTGCGGCTGGTAGACGAGCCGGAACTCGTCGTTGTCGGCGGCGCGGCGCAGGTGGGTTTCCACCCGCAGCCGGTTCTGCTGCGACTGCTCCAGCTCCGGGCTGAATTCCTGCAGGCCGTTGCGCATGCGCCGCTTGCTGTCGTACATCGCCGCGTCGGCGTTGTGGATCAGGGTCTGTGGCCGGTCGCCATCGCGCGGCGCGCGGGCGATGCCGATGCTGGCGGTGATCGCGAATTCCTCCTTCTCGAAGCGGAAGGATTCGGTGAACGCCTCCAGGATCGCCTTGGCGATGCGCTCGGGCCGGGCGTCGTCGTCGCGGGTGTTGCAGACGACGAGGAACTCGTCGCCGCCGAAGCGGGCGATCAGCCCTTCGGTGCCGGCGGCGCGGCTGATGCGGCGCGCCGCGGCGTTGAGTAGATCGTCGCCCGCGGCGTGGCCGAGCACGTCGTTGACCATCTTGAAGCGGTCGAGGTCGATGTACAGCACGGCGATGCCGCCGTGCAGCGGGTCGCGCATGCGCGTGTCGAGCTCGTACAGCATCGCGTCGCGGTTGAGCAGGCCGGTCAGCGGGTCGGTGCGGGCACGCACGCGCAGCGTCTCCTGCTCCTGCTTGCGCTCGGTGATGTCCTGCAGGGTGCCGGTGATGCTGGTGCCCTCGGAACGGTTGATCTCGGCCTCGCCGATGATCCGCAGCCACAGCGGGCTGCCGTCGGCGCGCAGGCCCTCCACCTCGAGGTCGAGCGGGCGGTTGCCGGCGATGGTCTGCTGCAGGGCGGCGTCGAGCCGGAGGCAATCGGCTTCGCACAGGGCGGCGAGCAGGTCGCCGATCGACTGCACGCCGCGGTCGTGGCCGAGGATGCGCAGCGCCTCGTCGGTCATGTACAGCGCGTCGCGGTCGACTTCCCACTCCCAGCCGCCGATGTGCGCCAGCGCCTGGGCGCGGTCGAACAGGGCGCTGTCGCGCTTGAGCTCGGTGACGTCGCTGAAGAACGACAGCACCTGCAGCGGCTTGCGCCCGCCGGGCGCGAACAGCGGGACGCTGCTCACCGACAGCCAGCGCAGCCGGCGTTCGGGCCGGTGGTACAGCCCCAGCACGCGGCTCTCGGTGGCCTTGCCGGTGCGCAGGGTCTGCGCCGGCGGCAGTTCGCCGGTGGTGATCGGCCGGCCACCTTCGTCGACCATCGCCCAGTCGGCCGCGCGCAGGTACTGCTGGAAGTCGTGGTGCTCGTCGGCGCCGAGGATGCGCATCGCCGCGGCGTTGGTCTGCACCAGGCGGCCGTGGTCGTCGAGCACCAGCACGCCCTTGTCGAGCACCTCCAGCAACTGGCCGTAGTGCAGTTCCGCCGCACGGCGCGCGCTCAGGTCACGCGCCACCGCGACGATGCAGCGGCGCCCGTCGTGCATGAACCCGGCCGAGTGCACCTCGACCGGGAAGCGCGTGCCGTCGCCGCGCATGTTGGCGACCTCGATCACGTAGGTCTCACCGCGGTTCAGCGTCTCCAGGACCGGGCGCAGGTGGTCCTTGGGCAGGTCCGGGTTCAGCACCTCGATCGGCTGGCCGACGATCTCCTCGCGCGGCCGCCGGTACGCGGCCATGCCGGCCTTGTTGAGGTCGAGCACGATGCCGGTCTCGTCGAGGATGCTGACCGGGTCCGGCACCGCGTCGAACAGCGCGTGGTAGCGCAGGCGGGCGGTTTCGGCGTCGCTGCTGGCGGCGCGCAGGGCCTCGCGCGCGCGGGCGAAGAGGTCGCGGGCCTCGGCCGGCAGGGAGAGGTCGCGGCAGGCCGCTTCCAGCGAGGCCACGATCTGCGCCGTCCCGTCGTTGGCGGGGGGCATCGCGGCCTCGTCCGGCAGCGGCCGATGCGTCATCCGGCCGCCGCCAGTGCCCTGCCGGCCTTGCTGCCGGTTTCGCGGCCGAGCAGGCCGGCCAGCCAGCGGCCGGTGTCGGCGAGCCGGTCGAGGTCGATGCCGGTGTCGATGCCCATGCCGTGGAGCATATACACCACATCCTCGCTGGCGACGTTGCCGCTCGCGCCCTTCGCGTAGGGGCAGCCGCCGGCGCCGGAGACGGCGCTGTCGACCACCGCCACGCCTTCTTCGAGGCAGGCGAGGATGTTCGCCAGGGCCTGGCCCCAGGTGTCGTGGAAATGCACCGCCAGCGCCGGCATCGGCACCTCGGC
Organism: Pseudomonadota bacterium; assembly: GCA_023423855.1. Lineage (GTDB taxonomy): Bacteria > Pseudomonadota > Gammaproteobacteria > Xanthomonadales > Xanthomonadaceae > Luteimonas. The sequence goes on from JAFAEU010000460.1 coordinate 3,880, forward strand.
GGCGACGGCGCGCAGCATCGCCCGCGCCTTGTCCGGGGTGCCGACGCCGATGGTGTCGCCGAGCGAGACCTCGTAGCAGCCCATGGCGTGCAACGCCCTGGCCACGCGCACCACGTCGGCCAGCGGCACCTCGCCCTGGTAGGGGCAGCCGAGCACGGTGGAGACGTAGCCGCGGACCTTCACCCCGTCGGCCTGCGCGCGCTCGAGCACCGGCGCGAAGCGCTGCAGCGATTCGTCGATGCCGGCATTGGTGTTCTTGCGGTTGAAGGCTTCCGAGGCCGCGGTGAACACCGCCACTTCCTCCGCGCCGACCTCGCGCGCGCGCTCGTAGCCCTGCAGGTTCGGCACCAGCACCGGGTAGGCGATGCCCGGGCGCCGGTCGATGCCCGAGAAGACCTCCGCGGCATCGGCCAGCTGCGGCACCCACCTGGGGCTGACGAAGCTGGTGGCCTCGATGGTTTGCAGGCCGGTGGCGGACAGGCGGTCGACCAGTTCGATCTTCGCCGCCGTGGGCACGAGGGTCTTCTCGTTCTGCAGGCCGTCGCGTGGGCCGACCTCGACGATGCGGACGCTGGGGGGAAGGGCCACGTCAGTCCTCCAGCACGGCCAGCACGGCATCGGCCTCGACGAAGTCGCCGGCCTGTGCGCGCAGTTCGCCGATCGTGCCGGCACGCGGCGCCTTCAGCGCCAGCTCCATCTTCATCGCCTCGATCACCGCCAGTTCCTGCCCCTGTTCGACCCTGTCACCGACGGCCACGCGCATCGCGACGACGCGGCCCGGCATCGGTGCGCGCACGCGGTCGTCGCCGGCATCCTGGCCGGACGCCTCGTGGCGGTACACCGCGCGCGGCTGCAGCGACAGCCGGCGGTCGCCGTCGTGCACGTCGATGCAGTCCGGCCCCGCCGCGACGCGGAAGCGGCGCCCCTCGCCATCGATACGCAAGGAAAGGTCGTGCCCGGACAGCCGCGCGCCCTCGACCGCCGCCAGCCGGCTGCCATGCGCGATGCGATAGCGGCCACCGTCGCCCTGCGCGACGAGGTCGATACGCTCGTCGCGATGCTGGAACGCCAGCCGCCGCTGGCCGGCATGGCCCAGGCGCCAGCCGTCGGCGATGGCCCAGGGCGAGCTCGGGTCGGTCGAGCGTGCGGCGGCTGCGCGCGTGGCCTGTTCCTGCTGCAGCAGCGAGGCGGTGGCCGCAGCCAGCAGCAGGTCGGGATCGGCGTCGCGGCGGCCGGTGAACTCGTCGAGGTGGCGGTCGAGGTAGCCGGTATCGATCCGCCCCTCGACGATGGCCGGGTGCCGCGCCAGCGCTTCGAGGAAGGCGATGTTCGACTTCGGGCCCTCGATCGCGCAGGCGGCCAGCGCCTCGCGCAGGCGGGCGAGGGCGGCGGGGCGATCGCGGTCGTGCACGATCAGCTTGGCGATCATCGGGTCGTAGAAGATCGTCACGACGTCGCCTTCGACCACGCCAGAGTCGATGCGCACCTGCTGCGACGGTTCGGGCAGGTCCAGTCGTTCGAGCTTGCCGGAGCCGGGCAGGAAGCCGGCCTCGGGATCCTCCGCGTACAGCCGCACCTCGATGGCGTGGCCGTGCTGCGGCACCTGCTCCTGCTTCAGCGGCAGCGGCTCGCCCGCGGCCACGCGCAGTTGCCATTCGACCAGGTCGAGCCCGGTGGTCAGCTCGGTGACCGGGTGCTCGACCTGCAGCCGCGTGTTGATCTCCATGAAATAGAAGTGGCCGGCGGGATCGACGATGAACTCCACGGTGCCGGCGTTGGCGTAGTCGATCGCGCGCGCGGCGAGCACCGCGGCCTCGCCCATGGCCTTGCGCAACTCCGGCGTGAGGAACGGCGAGGGCGATTCCTCGAGCACCTTCTGGTAGCGCCGCTGCGCCGAGCATTCGCGCTCGTTGAGGTGGATGGCGCCGCCGTGCGCGTCGCCGAAGACCTGGATCTCGATGTGCCGGGGCGATTCGATGTAGCGCTCCAGTAGCACGCGGTCGCGGCCGAACGCGCCACGGGCCTCGCGCTGGCAGCTTTCGAGGCTGGGGATGAACTCCTCCAGCGAACGCACGATGCGCATGCCCTTGCCGCCGCCGCCGTGCGCGGCCTTGATCATCAGCGGAAAACCGATGCGCGCAGCCTCGCGCGCGAGCGTGTTCGGCGACTGGTCCTCGCCCGTGTAGCCCGGCACCACCGGCACCCCGGCGGCCTGCATCAGTTCCTTGGCGCCGGCCTTGCTGCCCATCCTGCGCATCGATGCCGCCTTCGGGCCGATGAACACCAGGCCCGCGGCCTCGACCGCGTCGGCGAAGTCCGCGTTCTCGCTGAGGAAGCCGTAGCCGGGATGGATCGCCTGCGCGCCGCTTTGCTTCGCGACCTCGAGGATCCCCTCGCCGCGCAGGTAGCTGTCGGCCGGGCGCGGCCCGCCGATGGGATACGCCTCGTCGGCCAGGCGCACGTGCTGCGCGTCGGCGTCGGCCTCGGAGAACACCGCGACGGTGCGGATGCCGAGCCGGCGCGCAGTGCGGATCACGCGGCAGGCGATTTCGCCGCGGTTGGCGATGAGGATCTTCTGGAACATCAGGGCATCCTGGCGGCGTTCTTGCGGGGGCGGGCCGGGAAGGTCATTCCGGGCGATGGCACACGGCCTCGATGTTGTGTCCGTCCGGATCCAGCACGAACGCACCGTAGTAGTGCTCATGGTAGTGCGGGCGCAGGCCCGGCGCGCCGTTGTCGCGGCCGCCCGCGGCGATCGCGGCGGCGTGGAAGGCATCGACCTGCGCGCGGCTGTCCGCGGCGAGCGCGACGTGGCTGTGCACGCCGGGCGCGCCGTCGTCGCCGAACCAGAACCAGGGTTTGCCGTCGCTGCCGAAGCCGGCCGCGCTGCCGCCGCCGGTCATCTCAGGCGTGACCTCCATGACCAGCGTGATGCCGAGTGGCGCCAGCGACTGCTTGTAGAACGCGAGGCTGCGGGCGTAGTCGGAAACCGGAATGCCAACGTGGTCGAGCATGGTGGACTCCTCACGAGATCCAGCGGGGTGGACGCTTGTCGAGGAAGGCCGACAGGCCTTCCTGTCCTTCGGGCGAGACGCGCAGTTTCGCGATCAGCGCGGCGTTGGCGTCATCGAGCGCATCGCGGTCGGCCTGCGCGGCGACTTCGCGCACCAGCGCCTTCGCGGCGGACGCGGCCACCGGGCCGGCCTTGAGGAGCAGCGCGAGCTGGCGCTCGACCGCGGCGTCCAGCGCGTCGGCCGCGACCACGTCGTGCAGCAGCCCGATGCGCAGCGCCTGCGCGGCGTCGAAGATTTCCGCGGTGG
>JAFAEU010000016.1 GCA_023423855.1 Pseudomonadota bacterium
GACACCGGCATCGTCACCGTCTTCCTGGAAGTGGGCATGGACGTGCGCTGGCAGGGCTTCACCGGTTCGCTGGAGGATGCGGTCAACGAGGGCGTGCGTCGCGCCTATCACCATCCGGACAACAGGCTGCGCGCCAGCGTGCTGGCCGATCCGGCCGGCCGGCGCCTCAACACCAGGGACAATACCCCGGCGGTGATCAACGTGAAGATCGTGCCGGGCGACAAGCTCGACGTGATCGTCGCGGCCAAGGGCGGCGGCTCCGAGGCGAAGTCGAAGTTCGCCATGCTCAATCCCTCCGATTCGATCGTGGACTGGGTGCTGAAGACGGTGCCGACCATGGGCGCCGGCTGGTGCCCGCCGGGCATGCTCGGCATCGGCATCGGCGGCACCGCCGAGAAGGCGATGCTGCTGGCGAAGGAATCGCTGATGGAGCACATCGACATCCAGGAACTGGCCGCGCGCGGTCCGTCGAACCGGATCGAGGAACTGCGCCTGGAACTGTACGAGAAGGTCAACGCGCTGGGCATCGGCGCGCAGGGCCTGGGCGGCCTGACCACGGTGCTCGACATCAAGATCAAGGACTACCCGACCCACGCGGCCAACCTGCCGGTGGCGATGATCCCGAACTGCGCCGCCACCCGACACGCGCACTTCACCCTCGACGGCAGCGGCCCGGTTGCCCTGGAGCCGCCGTCGCTGGAGGACTGGCCCAAGCTGACCTACAACCCGCAGAACGCGCGGCGCGTCGATCTGGACACGATCACGCCGGAAGACGTGTTGAGCTTCAAGCCCGGCGAAGTGCTGCTGCTCACCGGCAGGATGCTCACCGGCCGCGATGCCGCGCACAAGCGCATGGTCGACATGCTCGACAAGGGCGAGCAACTCCCGGTCGACCTCAGGGGCCGCTTCATCTATTACGTCGGCCCGGTCGATCCGGTGCGCGACGAGGTCGTCGGCCCGGCCGGCCCGACCACCGCCACGCGCATGGACAAGTTCACCGAACAGGTGCTGGCGCAGACCGGCCTGCTGGGCATGATCGGCAAGGCCGAGCGCGGCCCGGTGGCGCTGGAGGCCATCCGCAAGCACAAGTCTGTGTACCTGATGGCGGTCGGCGGCTCGGCTTATCTCGTGTCGAAGGCGATCAAGGCGGCGAAGGTGGTCGGCTTCGCCGACCTGGGCATGGAGGCGATCTACGAATTCGAGGTCAAGGACATGCCGGTGACCGTGGCGGTCGATTCCACCGGTGAATCCGTGCACCGGACCGGTCCGCGCACATGGCAGGCGAAGATCGGCAAGATCCCGGTGGTCGAGATCGCCTGAGGAGGGACCGGTCGCGTCGGGGATAATCCGGCTTCCCGAAGCCTGCGGAGCCACCATGTCGATCGTCCTCTACGGTTCGCACAGCACAGCCTCCCTCGTCATCCACTGGTTGCTGATCGAACTCGGCGTCGAGCACGAACTCCACCAGCTCGATTTCGACCGCCGCGAGCAGAAGTCGCCGGGTTACCTCGCGATCAACCCGGCCGGACGCGTGCCGACCCTGGTCATCGACGGCCAGCCGGTGACCGAGGCCGCGGCGATCGCGATGCACCTGGCCGACCTGCACCCGCAGGCCGGACTGGCGCCCTCGCCCGGCACGCCCGCACGCGCGCAGTACTACCGCTGGATGTGCTTCTGCGCGAACACGCTGCAGCCCGCCTACCGCGACTGGTTCTATCCCGAGGAGCCGGCCGGCGCGGAGTACGTCGAGGCGGCGAAGGCGCAGGCGCGCGCGGAGATCGAGGCCGCCTGGCAGCAGGTGGCCGACCACCTGCACGCGCGCGGCCCCTACCTGCTCGGCGAACAACGCAGCGCGGCCGACTTCCTGCTGACCATGCTGATGCGCTGGTCGCGCAACATGCCCCGGCCGTCGGACGCCTGGCCGGCGCTGCACGCGCACGCGCAGCGCATGAAGGCGCTGCCCAGCTTCAGGGAAACCCATGCCCGCGAGGGCCTGACCGACTGGACGTGAGCGCGGACGTCCCTGCGGGCACGCGGGTTCAATCCACGTATCGCTCGAACTTCCTGCCGCCCTGGAACGGCATCACGTGCTGCGCGACGATGCCCTCGGGGACCGTCTCCAGCTTCATCACGCCGTACTCCGCCGGCCACTCGCCCTGGTCGCGCGGCAGCTTGAAGGTGCCCATCAGCATGTCGACCAGCGGCAGGTGGATCGCGTAGTTCACGTCGATGTAGTCCTGCTGCCGCGCATGGTGCCAGTGGTGGTAGCGCGGCAGCACCAGCAGGTATTCCAGCCAGCCGAAGCGCACGCCGATGTTCGCGTGCGCGACCACCGCCTGCAGGCCGACCAGGATCACGTAGGCGTTGACCGCCGGGGCCGAGAAGCCCAGCACCAGCAGCGGCAGCAGCACCGCGCTGCGGGTCAGCACGATCTCGACGAAGTGGATGCGCGAGCCGGCCAGCCAGTCCATCTCGCGGCTGGAGTGGTGCACGGCGTGGAAGCGCCAGAGCCAGGGGATGTTGTGGTAGGCGCGGTGC
>JAFAEU010000032.1 GCA_023423855.1 Pseudomonadota bacterium
GCTGCGCAGCGCGCTGTCCGGCGCCGCCTGGCGCGGCCCGCGGCTGGCCGCGTTCTCGGCCATGGCTGACGTCGCCCGCGACCCGGTGGTCTGCGTCTGCCGCCAGGTCACCGAATCGGCGATCCGCAACGAGGTGCGCAACGGCGCCGACGTGCCCGCGCTCAAGCAGCGCCTGGGCTGCGGCACGGTCTGCGGCTCCTGCATCCCCCAGCTCGCGCAGCTCGCGCGCCAACCCGCACGCGCATGACACCCACGGACCTTCCGGAGGCATCGATGGCCACGCCCGCATCCAACGACCCGCACGCCCCGCGCCGCATTCCCGAGGAAGTGGTGCTGCTGTCCGCCGGCCCCGGCGACCTCGAACTGCTCACCCTCAAGGCCGTGCGCGCACTGGCCGCCGCCGAGGTGCTGCTGCTCGACGAGCTGATCGACCCGGGCATCGTCGAACTCGCCCCGCGCGCCCGCGTGTTGCGCGTCGGCAAGCGCGGCGGCTGCCGCTCCACGCCGCAGGCCTTCATCTGCCGGCTGATGCGCCGCTACGCGCTGCAGGGCCAGCGCGTGGTGCGGGTGAAGGGCGGCGACGCGCTGCTGTTCGGCCGCGCCGGCGAGGAGATCGCCTTCCTGCGCGAAGCCGGCGTGCCGGTGCGCATCGTCAACGGCGTCAGCGCCGCCTTCGCCGCCGCCGCCGCGCTCGGCGTCTCGCTCACCCACCGCGAGCACTGCCACGGCCTCACCTTCGTCACCGCCCACACCGCCGACCACGGCGAACCGGACTGGAAGGCGCTGTGCGCCACCGGCACCACGCTGGCGATCTACATGGGCATGGGCCGGATCGCGTCGATCGCGCAGGGCCTGCTGCAGCACCTGCCCGGCGACACGCCCGCGGCCGTGGTGCAGGCGGCCAGCCAGCCCGGCGAAACGCGGCTGCTGACGACCCTGCAGCAGCTGGCGCGCGACGCGGCGGACGCGCGTGCCGCCTGCAGCCCGGGCGTGATCCTGGTGGGCGCAGCGTTGGCCGAAGCGCGGTCGGCGGCAGAGCCGACCTCCCCGCTTTCAGCTCCCTCCCCCGCCTGCGGGGGAGGGTTGGGGTGGGGGCGCTCTGTGCCGTGAAAACCCGCAGCGCGGCGCGTGCCCCCATCCCATCCCGTCCGGCCCGACGCAGCGCGGCGGCCTGCGGACTACCATGCGCGCTCCCCGACCACGCCCGGATCCCATGTCCACCCCGACCACGCCCCCGCCCTACCTCGACGACAACCAGATCGAGCGCCTCGCCGAACTGCTCGAACAGCGCGCGGTGCCGTTCAAGGGCTTCAACCTGGAGGCGCTCGACGGATTCCTGTCGGCGCTGGCCGTCTCGCCCTCGCCGGTGCCGCAGGCCGAATGGGAACCGGTGGTGTGGGGCGGCAAGTCGCCGCGCTGGGACAGTGCGGAGGAAGCCGGCGACGTCCAGCAGCTGCTGCTGACCCACCAGAACATGTGCGTCGCACGCGCGCGCCACGACGACGAGGACCTGCCCGACCACCTCGCGCCGCTGCTGTGGCTGCCCGAGGATCCCGAACTCACTGGCGAGGACGCCCTGCACGAGGACGAGCTCGATGTCGGCCACGACTGGGCGCTGGGCTTCTTCACCGCGGTGATGCTGCGCGAGGCGGCGTGGGACGCGTGGCTGGACGACAACGACTGGATCGAGGAGATCTTCGACCAGCTCGACCGGTTGGCCAGCGGCGAGGCGATCAACCCGGACGATCCGACCGCGCCGGCGGGCGAGGTCGGCTACCGCGAGCGCCTCGCGATTGTCTCCTCGTTGCCGTCGATGCTGGCCGACCTCAACCACCACCGCGTCGACGCACTCACCCCACGCACCCCGATCAAGCGTGAAGCCGCACCGGGCCGCAACGAGGCTTGCCCCTGCGGCAGCGGGAAGAAATACAAGAAATGCTGCGGGGCGCAGTGAGCGCCGAGGCCTTCACGGCAACGGCGCCAGCCCCAGTTCCTTGAGGAATGCGTTGTGCCGCGCTTTTGCAGCGGCCAGCTCCTGCTCGATCTGCACCAGGTCGCCATGTACGGCTTTCAGGTCGATTTCCTGCTCCGCCTCTGCCGTACTGACGTAGCGTGAAATGTTGAGGTTGTAGTCGTTGTCGATGATTTCCTGCATCGACACACGGCGCGCGTAGCGTTCGACCGGCTTGTCCGGGCGTTGCTGGTACGTGTCGACAATACGCTGGATGTCCGCATCGGCCAGCTGGTTCTGCCGCTTGCCCTTGGTGAAGTGCTCGGCAGCATTGATGAACAGCACGTCGTCCGGCTTCTTGCACTTCTTCAGCACCAGGATGCAGACCGGAATGCCGGTCGAATAGAACAGGTTGGCCGGCAAGCCGATCACCGTGTCGATGTGGCCGTCGTCCAGCAGCTTCCTGCGGATGTCCGCCTCCTTGCCGCCGCGGAACAGTACGCCGTGCGGCAGGATGATGGCCATCACACCGTCGTCCTTCAGGTAGTACAGGCCGTGCAGCAGGAACGCGAAATCGGCCGCGCTCTTGGGCGCCACGCCATGATTCTTGAAGCGCGCATCCTGGCTGGCCTCGTCCTTCGGCTCCCAGCGATAGCTGAAGGGCGGGTTGGCGACCACGGCATCGAACTGCGGCTTCTTCGCCGGGTTGGTCTCGCGCAGCCAGTCCCAGTCGTTCTTCAGCGTGTCGCCGTGGAAGATCTCGAACTCGGTGTCCTTCACCCCGTGCAGCAGCATGTTCATGCGCGCCAGGTTGTAGGTGGTGACGTTGTATTCCTGCCCGTAGATCTTGCCGATGCTGCCGCCGCTCTCCTTCATCCGATGGCGGATGTTGAGCAGCAGCGAACCGGAACCGCAGGCGAAATCGAACACGCTGTCCAGCTTGCCGCGCAACCCGGTCGCCGGGTCCTGGCTGTCCAGGGTGACGATGGCGGACAGGATGTTGGAAATCTGTTGTGGGGTGTAGAACTCACCGGCCTTCTTGCCGCTGCCGGCGGCGAACTGGCCGATCAGGTACTCGTAGGCGTCGCCCAATGAATCCGCCGTGGTCGACAGCGCCATACCGCGCGCGATCTCGCTGATGATTGAACACAGCTTGGCGTTGCGGTCGGCGTACTTCTTGCCCAGCTTGTCCGAGGCCAGGTTGATTTCCGAAAACAGGCCCTGGAACTCGCTCTGGAAGGATTCTTCCTCGATGTACTTGAAGCCCTTCTGCAGGGTGTTCAGCAGCTCGTCGCTCTGGGTCCTGGCCAGATGGACGATGTGGCTCCACAGGAACTCGGGCCGGACAACGTAATGCACCTTGCGGCGCATCTGCGCCTCGAACTGGGCCACGTCGTCCGGATTGACCGCATACCAGACCGACAGCGGCGTCTTGCCACCGTTGCCGATGGCGTCCGGATCGGGATAGTCCCGCCCCAGCTCCTTTCTCGCTGCCGCCTCGTAGTTGTCCGAGAGATAGCGCAGGAACAGGAACGACAGCATGTAGTCGCGGAAGTCGTCCGCGTTCATGCTGCCGCGCAACTGGTCGGCGATGGCCCAGAGGGTCTTGCCGAGTTCTTTCTGGTCTTTGTCGTTCATGGCTTCAAACGTCGCTTGATTCTGTTTTCCAGCGCAGTCAGTTCGGCCTCGTCGGCGGCATCGGCCGCGCGGGCTTCCTGCTGCCTGCGTTGCTGATCGAAGGCGAGCCAGCGCTCGCTGGTCTGCGCTTCCATCTCCACGTGCTTCACGGAACCGGCATTGGCCAGCAACGGGAAGCCGTTGGAAGTGATGATCTGGCCCACGTTCTCCATCCAGAAGCGCATGGGGATGTCCTGCCTGTTCTTGGCCCGCAGTTCCGCGGTTTCCAGGAAGATCGTCACCAGCCGGTTGAGGGTGTCGATCTCGTCTTCGCCCAGGTAGTTCTTGGCGACCACAATGTCCTGCTTGCGCACCCGGCCACCGCTCCAGGCGCGCAGGCCGAAGTGCGGGTCGTCGGCATTGGCGCGGGCCAGGATCAGTTCGGCGGCGGTCTGCCGGGTCACCGCGTACAGCAGCAGGTTCTGCACGGTGGCGAAGAACGCCTGGGTAGCGCGGTCGGTCTTGTCGTAGTCCACGCTCAGGGCGAACAGGTCGCGCACCTTCTGGTAGAAGCGCTTCTCCGAGGCGCGGATGTCGCGGATGCGCGCCAGCATCTCGTCGAAGTGGTCCGGCCTGCCATCCGGGTTCTTCAGGCGCTCATCGTCCATGACGAAGCCCTTGAGCAGGTATTCCTTGAGCGCGGTGCTGGCCCAGCGGCGGAACTGCACCCCGCGCGGCGAGCGCACCCGGTAGCCCACGGCCAGGATGGCGTCCAGGTTGTACAACGTGACCGGCCGGCGCACCTCGCGCGCGCCCTCCCGTTGAACTACCGAGGAATCCTCGGTAGTTCGTTCAGGTTCCAACTCCTTGTCTGCAAAGATGTTTTTCAGGTGCAGGCCGATGTTGTCGGTGGTGACGTCGAACAGCTCCGCCATTTCTGCCTGGGTCAGCCAGATGGTCTGGCCGTCGGCACGGAGCTGGATGCGGCTCTTGCCATCTTCGCTGGTGTAGAGGATCAGGCCGCTCATACCGTGGCCACGTCCGGCGCTGGGAACAGTTGCTGCATCAAGCCTTGCTTGTGGGTCTTGAGAGCGGCGAGCTGATCGGACTCGGCGCTGATCCGGTTGTCGAGGGAGGAAAGGCAGTCGGCGATGCGTTGCTGCTCCTCAGCCGAAGGAAATTGCAAGATGAGAGACTTTATGATTTCCCCAGAAAGATTTCCTTGTCCGCCTTGTATAAACGTTGCAACCACCCACGACTTCTTAGCGGAAAAAAAGTGATACAGATATGCATTACTGCATTCTGGACGAATGCAAAGAATCGCTTGATTTATCGCACCAGAAGTCTTTGCCAAGGCAACATCCCCACTATTTGCCCCGTAAAGAGCCACCAACACATCGCCCTGCTCTACCAATTTAGCTGCAGAACTGCGAAGCCCAAGCTCCGTTAGATGTAGTTCGGTCGTTGCACTTCCGATTTCGGCAGATCGAATGAAGGGAATTTGTCCCCCGTAGTAGCTGCCATTCGTGGTGCTTGGCGTACCACCACTGAACGATTTGCTTCGACTTCCGATTGCTGCCTCTTCCCACGCCGGCGCATCACGGAACTCGGGGAAGCGGAGGCGGGGGACGGTTTCGCCTTCGCGGGGGAACAGCTGCTGCATCAGGCCGCGCTTGTGGGCCTTCAACGCCTCCACCTTGCGCGCCTGCGCGGCAATCACCTCGTCCAGCGAGGTCAGGCAGTCGGCGATTTTTTGTTGCTCGGCAGATACTGGAGCGGGTAGCGGCATCCTCATGAACGCACTCGTGGTGATGCTCATTCGGTCGTGGCGTGCACCCGTGCTTGCTGCACTTCGGAGATATGAATGCCAGCCGGTCGATTTGAAGTAATGCGCGTAAAAGTCGGTTAGGTCCGACGAGAACCTAAAAACGGTGTAAAGGGGTGACATAACGCCTTCACCCAAATTGTTCCGCGAAATGGGACCAACTGGAGCGATAGCGGATGTCCGCGGGTTGTAAACATAGTCGCCCTTTTCGACGATGTAGTAGCCCTCGACCTTTCCCGCCGTTGCTATGTCTTTATCGAAATAATCGCGCTGATCAAGAACACCGAACTCAGCTGAGTTGGTGAGGACACGCTCTACGCGACCGTCACCGTTCTTCTTGGTTATGCGTTCCCCAATCCTTTCGAGAGACGTCATTGGCCAAGGGCTAGCCCTTCGAAAATCCGGAAACCGCAACCTCGGCACCACCGCCTTCGCGCTAGGCTTCCCCATCGTCATTCCTCGTAGGCCTTCAGACCGCCGATCTCGCGCCCGCCGGCGCGCCGGTGCAGCAGCGGCAGCAGGTCGCGCATCAGCTCCAGCTCCTTCTGCGCGCGCGCCTTCCAGCCCAGGTCAAGCGGCGCCAGCAATTCGGTCAATGCTTCGCCATCGAAGATACGGCGGGCCAGGATGGCATCGACGAAGTCCTGCAATGCAGTCAGGGGCAATCCGTGCTTTTGCGACAGTGCGACCATTTCCTGCGCGGCCTTGTCGGCCTTGAAGCGTTCGTACCCATCCATGATCTCCGATAAAGGCCGACCGCCTTGTTGATCGAGGCCGCGAACGTATTCGCTGATGTCTTCGCGCTCGTCGATGAACTTGGCGTCTGATGCAATCAGGCCAATCAACTGCTCTCGGCTCATTGAAGACTTAGCCGGCCCGGTGGACTGAAAGTCGGTAATGAGCTTCATGATGTAGTCGTAGTCGATGGTGGCCGAGGCGAACAGCACGAACTCGAAATCGAGCTGGTCGATGTCTTCGTTCTTCTTCTCGCCCGGCCTGGCCTGCTGCGCGCGCAGGCGCTGCGCGGTGTCCAGGTAGGCGCCGCGGAAGGCATTGAGCTCGTCGCGCGGCAGTACCGCGTCGATCTGCTGCTTCTGTTCCTCGTCGAGATCGGTGTACTGGTCCAGTTGGGTCTTGAGCTTCTGCACCTGTTTGAACTGCTCGACGAAGGCCGCACGCGCGGCATCGCCCTTGAGGTTGGCGATATCGTCCGGCTTGCCGGTCAGCCCCTGCGAGGCCATGAAGGCGTCCAGGTTGTCGCGCGCCTGCTTCAGCTTCTCGATCACCACCGGCGCGCTGTCCACCAGCCAGATCTCGCGCGCCTTGTCGGCCTTGGCCCCGGAGAACAAGGCGATGGCGGCATCCACCTCGGCCTGCTGGCCACGGAAGTCCAGGATGTTGCCGTAGGGCTTGGTGTCGTTGAGCACGCGGTTGGTGCGGCTGAACGCCTGGATCAGGCCGTGGTGCCTGAGGTTCTTGTCCACGTACAGGGTGTTGAGGTACTTGCTGTCGAAGCCGGTGAGCAGCATGTCCACGACGATCACGATGTCCAGCTTCTCGCGGCCCTTCTGCGGCAGGTCGGCATTGGGGAACTGCTGGTCCTTGATGCGCTTCTGCACGTCCTGGTAGTAGGCGTCGAATTCCTCGATGCGGTGGTTGGTGGAAAAGCGCGCGTTGTAGTCGGCGATGATGGCTTTCAGCGCGGCCTTCTTGGCCTCCGGATCTTTTCGGTTGTCTTCCTGCTCCTGCGGCAGGTCTTCCTGCAGCTGCTTCACGTCGGCGCTGACATCGGCCGGCGGGGAGAACACGGCGGCGATGTTCAGCGGCGGCCCGTCCGGATCGGCCTGCTGCCTGTCGGCTTGCGCCTGTCTGAAGATTTCGAAGTACTCGATGGCGTCGTTGATGGACGCGGTGGCCAGCAGGGCATTGAAGCGACGCCCGCCGGTGGCGGCATCGTGCTTGGCCAGGATGGCCTCGACCACGGCACGCTTGGCCAGGGTTTCACCGGGCTTCGGCGCGTTCTTGCCGTCGGGCTTGTAGTACTCCACATGGAAGCGCAGGACGTTCCTGTCTTCGATGGCGTGGGTGATGGTGTATTCGTGCAGGGAGCTCTGGAACAGGTCCTCGGTGGTCTTGAGGGTTTGTTCCTCGCCTTCGATGCGCTTGTAGCTGGCGTTCTGCTCGAAGATCGGCGTGCCGGTGAAGCCGAACAGCTGCGCATTCGGGAAGAAAGTTTTGATGGCCTGATGGTTCTCGCCGAACTGGCTGCGATGGCATTCATCGAAGATGAAGGCGATGCGCGCATCGCGCAGCGGTTCCAGCCGCTGGCGGTAATCGGCGCGGGCCGGATCCAGCGCGCGGCCGAGCTTCTGGATGGTGGTGACGATGACCTTGTCGGCGGCATCGTCCGAGGTCAGCCGGCGCACCAGGGACTCGGTATTGGTGTTCTCCTCGACGCAGCCTTCCTGGAAGCGGTTGAATTCCTCGCGGGTCTGGCGGTCCAAGTCCTTGCGATCCACCACGAATAGGCACTTCTGGATGGCCGGGTTGGCCTTCAGCAGGGTCGATGCCTTGAAGCTGGTGAGGGTCTTGCCGCTGCCGGTGGTATGCCAGACGTAACCGTTGCCGAGGTTCTTGTCGATGCACTCGACGATGTTCTTGACCGCGTAGATCTGGTACGGCCGCATCATCAGCAGCTTCTGCTCGCTGGCCACCAGCACCATGTAGCGGCTGATCATCTGGCCCAGCGTGCACTTGGCCAGGAAGGCATCGGCGAAGGCATCGATGCCATTGACCTTGCCGTTGTCCGGCGCGGCGTACTGGTAAATCGGCAGGAAGCGCTCGTCGGCATTGAAGGCGAAATGCCGGGCGTTGTTGTTGGCGAAGTAGTACGTGGCGTCGCGGTTGCTGACGATGAACAGCTGGATGAAGCACAGCAGTGTCCGGCTGTAGCCATTGCCGGGATCGTTCTTGTATTCGACGATCTGCTCGATGGCGCGGCGCGGCGTGATGCCCAGGGTCTTCAGTTCGATCTGTACCGCCGGCACGCCATTGATCAGCAGGATCACGTCGTAGCGGTGATGGCTGTAATCACTGTTGATGCGCAGCTGGCTGGCGACCTCGAAGGTGTTCTTGCACCAGTCGGCGATGTTGACCAGGGTGTAGTTGAGCGGCGTGCCGTCGTCGCGGGTAAAGGCGTTGCGATTGCGCAGCGTGTGGGCGGTGGTGAAGACGTCGGGCGTCGTGATCTCTTCCAGCAGGCGCTTGAACTCGGCATCCGACAGACTGACCCGGTTCAGCGCCTCGAAATGCGCGCGGAAATTGCGCTCCAACGCGGCGCGATCACGGATGTCCGGACGCAACGTGTACTTGAGCTCGCCGAGCT
>JAFAEU010000101.1 GCA_023423855.1 Pseudomonadota bacterium
CTTCACCGGAGCGGTCTTCACCGCCGGGGCGGCCGCCTTCTTCGCGACCGGCTTGGCCTTCCTGGCCGGCGCGGCGGCCTTGGCGGCCGGCTTCTTCGCCGGCGCGGCCTTGGCGACCGGCTTTGCCGGCGCCTTCTTCGCGGGGGCCTTCTTCACGGCCTTCACGGGCGCCTTCTTGCTCGGCGCCTTTTTCGCGGCGGCAGGCTTGGCGGCAGCCTTCTTCGCGGGGGCCTTCTTCGCCGCCTTCACCGGCTTGGCCACCTTTTTGGCGGCTGGCTTGGCCGCTTTCGCGGGCTTGGCTGACTTTTTCGCGGACTTCTTGACGACCACTTGCTGCAATCCCTCTAGAGTTCCCTTGGACGGGAAAAGCGCGCTGTTATACCCTGCCCCGGCGACAGCGGCAACCGCGCCGCCGCTTTTCCGAACCGTGATCGACCGCCTCCTCATCACCCTGCTGCGCGGCTACAAGCGCTTCGTCAGCCCGCTGCTCGGCCCACGCTGCCGGTTCGTGCCCAGTTGCTCGGAGTACGCGATGGAGGCCATCGGCCGCTTCGGGGCGATCCGGGGCGGCTGGATGGCGATCCGCCGGGTCGGCCGCTGCCATCCCCTTCACCCTGGCGGCTTCGACCCCGTGCCGCCCGCGACCGACGGAACCCGCTGAATGTCCGACACCCTGATCATCAACGCCCGCCTCGTGAACGAGGGCCGCGAGTTCGAAGGCGACCTGCGCATCCGCGGCGACCGCATCGCCGCGATCGGCAGCGGCCTGTCCGCGCGCGACGGCGACACCGTGGTCGACGCCGCCGGCCGCCGCCTGCTGCCGGGCATGATCGACGACCAGGTGCACTTCCGCGAACCGGGCATGGAGCACAAGGCGGACATCGCCACCGAATCGGCGGCCGCGGTGGCCGGCGGGCTGACCAGCTTCATGGACATGCCCAACACCAGCCCGCCGACGCTCAACCGCGCCGCGCTGGAGGACAAGTACGCCCGCGCCGCCGGCCGCGCGCGCGCCAACCACGGCTTCTATTTCGGCGCCAGCAACGACAACCTGGAGGACGTGCGCGGGATCGATCCGAAGGCGACGCCGGGCCTGAAGGTGTTCATGGGCGCATCCACCGGCAACATGCTGGTCGACAACCCGGACACGCTGGACGGCATCTTCCGCGACACGCCGGTGCCGATCATCACCCACTGCGAGGACACGCCGATGATCGACGCGATCCTCGCCGAGTACCGCGCGAAGTACGGCGACGACATCCCTGCGCAATGCCACCCGGACATCCGCTCGCGCGCGGCCTGCATCAAGTCGACGCGGCTGGCGCTGGAGCTCGCCCGCAGGCACGACACCCGGCTGCACGTGCTGCACATTTCCACGGCCGACGAGCTGGCGCTGTTCGAGCGCGGCCCGCTGGTCCGCGCCGACGGCAGCCGCAAGCGCATCACCGCCGAGACCTGCATCCACTTCCTGCGCTTCGATCGCGCCGACTACGCGCGGCTCGGCCACCAGATCAAGTGCAATCCCGCGATCAAGGACGCGCCCGACCGCGCGGCGCTGCTCAGGGCGCTGGCCGAGGACGTGATCGACGTCCTCGCCACCGACCACGCGCCGCACACCTGGGAGGAGAAGCACAACCCCTACGTGCGCGCGCCCAGCGGCCTGCCGCTGGTGCAGTACGCGCTCACCGCGGCGCTGGAGTGCGTGCACGAGGGTCACTTCACCACCGCGCAGCTGGTGCAGAAGTTCGCGCACGCACCGGCGCAGCTGTTCGACGTGAAGGAGCGCGGCTACCTGCGCGAAGGCCATTTCGCCGACCTGGTGCTGGTGGACGACACGCCGTTCACCGTGAAGCGCGAGGACGTGCTGTCCAAGTGCGGCTGGTCGCCGTTCGAGGGCACCACGTTCCGCTCCCGGATCGCCTCGACCTGGGTCAACGGCGCGCTGGCCTGGGACGGGGAGAAGCTCGTCGGTCCGCCGCACGGGCGGCGGCTGGAGTTCGATCGTTGAAGGCATTCCGCCGACGTGGCGGCGACCTTTCCTGCCGTCATTCCAGCGCAAGCTGGAATCCATTTTGCCCTTGCCCCAAGTTCCGTACGGCAACGGCAAAAGCCAAATGGATTCCAGCTTGCGCTGGAATGACGGCCTTGAGGATGACGGCCTTCGTTCTGTTCCTTTTCGCGATCGCGACGATTTCCCCACCCCTGCCCGCCCAGACCGGCGGCGCGCAAACCGCGCCCGACCAGCGCATCGTCTTCCCCGCCAGCGTGCAGCAGGGCGCGATGGTGCTCGGCAAGGTGCCGCCGGGCAGCACCGTCACCTACGCCGGGCGCACGCTGCGCACCACCGGCTACGGCACCGTGGTGTTCGGCGTGGGCCGGGACGCCACCGGACCGCTGTCGGTGGCCGTCGTCCGTCCCGACGGCAGCCGCGACAGCGCCCGCATCGCGGTCACGCCGCGCGACTGGCCCGAGCAGCGCGTCGACGGCGTCCCGCCGGCCACCGTGGACCCGCCGCCCGCCATTGCCGAACGCATCCGCCGCGAACAGGCGCGCGTGGCCGAAGCGCGCACCCGCGACGACGCCCGCGCGGATTTCGCGCAGGCCTTCATCCGCCCGGTGGACGGCCGCATCAGCGGCCGCTTCGGCCGCGCCCGCGTCTACAACGGCAAGCCCGGCTCGCCGCATTCGGGCATGGACATCGCCGCCGCCAGCGGCACGCCGGTGAAGGCGCCGGCCGCCGGCATCGTGACCTTCGCCGCCCCGGACCTCTACCTGACCGGCGGCACCGTGCTGGTCGACCACGGCCACGGCATCAGCAGCAACTTCCTGCACCTGTCGCGGATCGACGTGAAGGTCGGCGACCGTGTCGAGCAGGGACAGGCGGTGGCGGCGGTCGGCTCAACCGGGCGCTCGACCGGCCCGCACCTGCATTGGGGAATGAACTGGTTCGATGTCCGCATCGATCCACAACTCGCGCTCGAAAGACGCTAGCGTCGCAGTTCGCCATCCTCTCGCGCGGCGGCACACATCGGCAT
>JAFAEU010000106.1 GCA_023423855.1 Pseudomonadota bacterium
CCTGACCCCCTCCCCCGCCCGCGGGGGAGGGCCGGGGTGGGGGCCAACCGCCTCAGTCGGCATTTACCGCATGCGGCCGGCTGCCGTAGCGTTCGTCCATCGCCTGCCGCTCCTCGTGCAGCCGCGCGTGCGCCGGCGCGTCCAGCCCGGCCTTGAGCGATGCCTTGAGCGCGTTGAGCCACGGGATCCGGTGCAGGTCGGGCAGCGCGCGCACCTGCATGCGCAGGCGGTAGCGGCCTTCGGGGCCGAGCTGCATGTATTCGTCGGCGGTGGGCACCGGCGGCACGCCGCGCGGGCCGCGGAGGATGAAGTCCACGCCGCGGCCGATCGCGGCGGGGATCACGGTGCCGTGGTCCTCGCCGGCGATCTCGCGGAAATCGACCAGCACACCCGGGACCTGCGCGAGTTGGCGCGCCGCTTCCTGCGCGCGCCGGGACTGGCCGCGCGCCTCGAGATCCTCGGCGGCCTTCGCGGCGCGGCCGGGATCGTGCGCCCATTCCTGCGGCTGCGGCCGCTGTTCGAACTCGCCCGCGGTCAGCAGCACGCGCACGGGCGTGTCCTGCGCCGCCCGCGCCTGCGCGAACTCCGCGACGCGCCGGCCCAGGTCGCCCTGGCCGAACCAGAACGACGCGCTCATGCCGACGTAGGTGTGGAAGGCCTGCGGGCGCCGGGTCAGCGTGCCGATGGCGAACAGGCCGCCGAAGGAGTGGCCCATCAGCGCCTGCCGCTTCGGATCGACCGGGTAGTCGCGCGCGATCGCCGGCTTGAGTTCGTCCTCGATGAAGTCGAGGAAGGCGTCGGCGCCGCCGGACGGGTGCCGGCTGCGCGGTTCGTCGGCGGCGGGCGTGAGGTCGAAGGCGCGCGCCGCCGCGACGTCGGTGCCCTCGGGGTAGCCGATGCCGACGACGAGGACGTGCCTGTCGTGCCCGGGGCCGGGTCGCCGCGAATAGGCGCGCACCGCCTCGGCGGCGGTGAGGAACATCGCGTTGCCGTCGAGCACGTAGATCGTGGCGTAGCCGTTCTCCGGCGGCGGGCCTTCCGGTTCGGCGACGAAGATCTCGTAGTCGCGCCCGTTGCCGGCCGCGTGCATGGTCCACTGCCGCGAGTGCGGCAGGGCGACCCCGGCGGCGGCGGCCGCCGGCGCATCGGCCGCGACGGCCGGAAGCGCGGCGGACAGCAGGCCGCCACAGCACAGCAGTGCGGTGGCGGCGATGACGCGGTGGCGGGCGCTCATGCCTGTCTCCCGGAGCGGGGCGCGGACGCCCCGGACGCGCGCCGGATCACCAGCGCTTGTCGAACGACAGTACCAGCGTGCGGCCGAGCACGGTTGCGTTGGCCGGATCGTAGGGATCGGCCAACGCGTCGTTGGCCGCGGTGCCGCCGTCGACGAACGGCGGGTCGCCGTCGGTGAAGTTGACCGCGGTGAAGTTCACCCGCGCATCGTCGAAGAAGCCGCCGAGGCTGGACAGGTCGTAGCCGAGGTGGAAGTCGAAGGTCTTCCAGGCCTTGATCCGCACCGGGCTGGTGATGGCCACCGGCGCGCCAGTCGGGCCCGGCCGGAAGCAGCCCGAGGCGCACTCGTAGTCGTCGACGTAGTTCATCGTCAGCGCGGCGTTGAGGTTGCCGTAGTTCCACTTCACGCCCTGCGTCGCGCGCAGCGGCACCGGGTTGCCGACCGCGCTGTACTTGCCCAGCTGGTCGACGTAGCCCGAGCCCGGCGTGGCCTCGACCTCGTAGGAATTGAGCCAGGTCCCGCGGGTGAAGAATTCCAGCGAGCCGCCGTAGCTGGTGTCGAAGCCGTAGCGCAGGTCGAAGTCGACGCCGTCCATCTTCAGCGAGGCCAGGTTGAGCTGGGTCGCGTTGACGATCATCGCCACGTCGGCCGCGCTCTGCACCGGGCCGGCGCCGAGTTGGCCGAGGTAGCGCGGATCGTTGTCGATCAGGTCCTGCACCCGCGCCGCGCCCGGGTTGATCTCCAGGCTGTCGATGTACGGCGTGGTGCCGGTGGAGAACAGCTGGGCGAGGATGCCGCCCAGCTGCCCGGCCTGGATGCGCACGATGCGGTCGTCGATCTTCAGGTTGAAGTAGCTGGCGCCCAGCGACAGCCCCGGCGCCCATTCCGGTTTCCAGTCGAAGCCCAGGGTCCAGGTGGTGGCTTCCTCCGGCCGCAGCGTCGGGCCGGCGCCGCCGGAGACGACGATCGCGGTGAAGGTGCAGTTGCCGGGGCCGCCCGGGGTGCCGGTCACGCCGTTGAGCGGCACCATGGTGGTGGTGCACGGCGCGGTGTAGAGGTCGGCGCGCATGAAGGCGCCGTTGCCGCCGGTGATCGGCTGCACGCCGTTGTAGGCGTAGCGCATCGGCGGGGCGTGGAACGAGGTGCCCCAGCTGCCGCGCAGGGTCAGGCCGTCGGTGGGCTTGAAGTCGATGCCGACCTTGGGGTTGAAGGTCGAGAAGTCGCCGAGGCCGCTGCCGCGCTCGTAGCGACCGGCGATGGAGACGTCGAGCTTCTTCGCGAACGCGCTCTGGTTGTCCTTGCCGATCAGCGGGAAGTACAGCTCGGCGAACAGCGCGCCGACGTCGCGTTCGGTGGTGCCGAAGGTCGAGTGCTGGTCGGACGTGCTGCGCCAGTTGAAGTCCAGCTCGCCGCCGATGTGCTCGCGGCGGTAGTCGATGCCGGCGGCCAGCTTGGCGGTGCCGCCGCCCATCTGGAACAGGTCGCCGTCGACCTTGAAGCTGGCCTGCGCCAGCCACGAGGTGAAGCGCAGGTCCTCGTAGCCGATCAGCTGCGCGAGCACCTGTTCGGACAGCGCGTCGGTGGTGTACGGGTTGAAGTACTGGTAGTTCAGTCCCGCGCAATAGGCCTGCGCGGCCGGCGAGAAGTTGGGCGTGAGGCCCTGGCTGCACTGGATCGAGGTCGGCGCCTGCGCCAGGCCGCCGGCCGGCGTGGGCAGGTAGTCGTAGATGTTGGCGTTGCGCTGCACGTCCGAATCGCGGCGCTGCTCCTCGCGGCTGTAGGACAGCGTGGCCTCGCCGCGCCAGCTGCCGCCGAGGTCGAAGCCCGCGCCGAAGGTCGCGGCCAGGCTGTCGGCCTCGATCTCGCGCTGCAGCGGACGGTCGTCGATCAGCACGCCGTAGTTGTTGGCCACGCCCGGGATGAAGTACGGGTTGCCCGGGCCGACGCTGCCGTACAGCGCCAGGTAGCCCTGGTTGTAGGTGCCGCGGCGCTGCGAATAGCGCAGGTCGCCGAAGAGCTCGGTGTTCTCGCCGACGGTGTGCTCGAAGCCGAAGAACGCGCTGTGGCGCTCCATCTCCGGCAGGACGTCGACCATGTCCCAGGCGTTGTAGGTGTTGCCGGTGCCGTCGGTGACCGGGATCACGTCGGCGGCGGTCAGGCCGGTGCCGGCGCCGCCGGGCACGCGGCCGGACACCACGCCGTTGCCGGCCGCCGTGCCGGTGAACAGGTTCGCGGCCGCGCCGGCGCGCGCGGTCCGGCTGCGCCAGTTGATGCCGCCGCGGTTGCTGAGGTCGCCGCCGTTGTAGATGTCGCGGTCGTTCGCCAGCACGTTGTCCTGCCGGTTGTACTCGTAGCCCACGATCAGGCCGCCGCGGTCCCAGCGCGTGCCCCAGGTCTGGCCGAGCTGGCGCTGCGTGCCGCCGCCCTGGCCGGTGGTGCCGACGCGCAGCGTGGTGTGCGCGCCGTCGTCGCTGCGCTTGAGGATGATGTTGACCACGCCGCCGACCGCGTCGGAGCCGTATACCGCCGAGGCGCCGTCGAGCAGCACCTCGATGTGCGAGACCGCGTTGGTCGGGATTCCGGAGATGTCGACGAAGTCGCCGTACTGGCCCGAGGCCGCCGCGCGGCGGCCGTTGACCAGCACCAGGGTGGACAGCGCGCCGAGGCCGCGCAGGTTCACGCCCTGGCCGCCGGTCATGTTGGAGCCGGCGACGCTGGCGTCCTGGCCGCCCTGGACGTTGTCGCTCATGCCCACGCCGCCGGCGAAGTTGGCCGGCAGCTCGCGCAGGAAGTCGCCGACGGTCGCCTTGCCGCTCTGTTCGATCTGCTCGCGGGAGATCACCGCCACCGCGTTGCCCGCCGGCTGCGCGCCGCGGATGTTGGTGCCGGTCACGATCACCGTGTCCAGCGACTGCAGCTGGTCGGCGTCGGCGGCCGGCGCCTGTGCGTGCAGCACGCCCGAGATGCCCAGCGCCAGCAGGCTGATCCCGCCCGCCACTCCCCTTGCTCCGGCCCTGTTCCTGTACGTCATGCGTGCTCTCCCCGAATTGACTGGCTGACAATTTTTTCGATGACCGGCCCGGTTCCCGTCCGGGGCGTGGCCGGCGTGGCGGCAATGCAGGCCTGTCCCATGGCTGTCCGCTGGCAGGGCGATCACAGCATCGATCCGAAATAGTGTCAAGAAATTACGATATTTTTTGTGAGATGGGCGAAAATTTGCGCCCGAATCGCCCCCGTCCCACCTGAATAAATCGATATTTCTGGCCCGGGCGTCCTTTGACCGTCGGCCGTGGAACGATCCCCCGCCACCCGGACACCCGCCGCCCGCCCCGTATTGATTTTCGAAATTCAGCCCCGCATGCTGGCCCCATGACCCAGAAAGCCGCCGCCACCTCGGTCCGCACGCTCGCGCGCCGGGCCTACCACCGCATCCGCCACGACATCGTCAGCGGCCAGCTGCAGGCCGGCAGCAAGCTCAAGCTCGAATCATTGGTGCAGCAGTACGCGATCGGCATGTCGCCGCTGCGCGAGGCGCTGGCGCGGCTGGTCGGCGACCAGCTGGTCAAGACCGAGGACCAGCGCGGGTTCTGGGTGGCGCCGCTGTCGCTGGAGGAGCTGGACGACATCTCGCGCGTGCGCACCCTGGTCGAAACCGAGGCGCTGCGGCTGTCGATCGGCAACGGCGACGAGGCCTGGGAGCAGGACGTGCGCGCCGCGTTCGAGGCGCTGTCGGAGGTGGAGCGGGATCTTCCGGCCACCCAGCAGCCGATCCCGCAGGAAACGCTGGACCTGTGGGAAGAGCGCAACCACGCCTTCCATACCGCGCTGGTCGCGGCCTGCCGCTCGCCGTGGCTGATCCGGCTGCAGGAGCTGCTGTACCACCAGGCCGAACGCTACCGGCGGGTGTCGCTGAACTATTCCCAGGGCCGGCGCTTCGTCCACGACGAGCACGTGGCGATCTTCGAGTCCGCGGTCGCCCGCAACGGCCTGCGCGCCTGCCGGCTGACCGAGGACCACCTGATGCGCACCTACGACGCGGTGCGCGGCGCGCTGGCAAGGATGCAGGCGGCGGATGCGGATGCGGCCTGATGGCGGGAGATTTCTCCCTTCGGTCGAAATGACAAGGTGTAGTGGACCGGCCTTTGCTTGTCATTTCGACCGGAGGGAGAAATCTCCCGACGCATCCAGGCGACGTCCCCGACCCGCAATCAATCCCGCCGGCAGATCCTCGGCCGCCCCTTGAGCAGCTCGCGCGTGCGCTCGAAACCCGCCACCGCCTTCGGATCGAAGTCCTTCACGCCTTCCGACACGTACAGGCCGACGATCAGCTTCCCGTCCTTGTCGTAGAAGCCGAGGATGCGGGTGAACCTGTCCGCCTCCTTCGTCGGCAGCTGGAGTGCCCAGATCTGGTCGACTTCCTGCGGGGTGATGTGGCCGTGCACGCCCCTGCCCTCGTCGGCGTACATGTCGTACCAGATCGGCGTGCTGGTCGACTGGGTCTGCGGCACCTTGCTCGGGAAGTTCCAGACGTGCATGCCGCCGCCGGTCAGGACGATGCCGATCCTCGTGTCCGCGCCCCAGGCGTCGACCGACTTCCACACCTGGTCGAAGAACAGGCGGTCCGAACGCACGCCGTAGGCCTGCTCGGGCCCGAGCGCGCTGACCACGCGCGTCTCCTCCATGCGGAACAGGCGCGCGACCGCCGGCGGCGGCGCGCCGGGGCGGACGTTGGCGTAGTAGTCCTGGATCACGTTGGCGTCGTCGGCGCTGGCGCAGAAGTCGTGTGCGCCCGCGTGTCCCGCGGCGCCCAGCGCCAGCAGCAGGCCCAGAGGAATGGTCTTGGCTTTCATGGTCTTTCCCGTGTGGTTGGAGGAGGATCGTCGATTCACCCGGCGCCCGTCCCTGCAGGAGCCGCTTCAGCCGCGACCGTTGCCGGTGTCGTGGGACATCCGGTCGCGGCTGAAGCCGCTCCTACAGGAGGGACGGACGTCTCTGCGCGCGGGCGGCCCTATGCTTCGGGATCGCCATGGACCAGGTAGTCCCACATGCGTTCGAGCAGGCGGCCGTTCCAGGTCGCGCGGGTCGCGGATTGTTCGGCGCTGAAGCGGATCGGTTCGAGGCCGGTCGACAGGCAGTCGAGTTCGACGCGCGACGCATCCTCGAGGTACCAGGCCAGCACCACCGCCATCTCCAGCGAGTCGCCGGCCAGCACCGCGCCGTTGCCGCGCATCACGATCGCGCGCGCGTCGCCCATGCGCGCGACCAGGGCGGCGGCCTGTTCGTCCGAACGCGCCAGCATCGGGTCGTCCCACAGCGGCGGCTGCGGATGGAAATAGCTGCCGAAGCCGTGGCAGGCGGCCGGCGTGCGGCCGAGCACGGACAGGCTCATCGTCTTCGGCGGCTGCACGCGCGCGACGCCGCCGACCTCCGGGCGCGCGCGGTAGATCTCGCGGTGGATGCGCACCTCGGGCAGCACCCCGTCCGGCAGCGGGCCGTCGATCGGCACCACCGTGCCTGCGTCGCCCGGCTGCACCAGCCCCAGCGGCTTGGACGCGCCGACGAGGAAATGGCGGTCGTCCAGGCGCAGGCTGCAGTGGCCGTAGGCGTGGACCAGGCCATGCCGCCCCAGCGCGCGCGCGGCGATGCGCACCAGCCGCTGCTGCGCGGCATCCGCCCGCGGACTCAACTCCTGAATTCCTTGATGTCCGGCTTCGCGCCCCACTTGCAGAAGCCGCGCGGCGCGGCCTCGAACTGGCGGCTGCGCCAGGCCGCCTCGTCGTCGATCTCGCACACGCCCGACGAGTATTCGTAGACCATGCCGTCCGGGCCTTCGAAGTACAGGAAGCGCGCCGATGAGGTCGGGTGCTTGCCCGGCCCGAACACCACCGGCACCTTGCGCTCGCGGATGAAGTTGTAGGCGCGCTGGATGTCGTCGGTGTCCGCCATCTGGTGGTTGATGTGCTGGATGCCCTTGCGGTTGGTCGGAAACAGCGCCAGCGTGTGGTGGATCTTGCCGATGCGCAGCAGCGGCGCGTCGCCGATGTGGTCGCTGGCGCGGGCGTTGCACACGCGCGTCCAGAACGCCTCGTCGCGCGCGGCGTCGGTGGTGCACAGGCCGATGTGGCTGAAGCCGGTGATGCCGGCGTCGCGGGTGCCGCGGAAGCCGCGGCCGCTCATCTGCGGGCGCCACACCAGCTCGATGCGGTTGCCGGTGGGGTCGTCGAAAGCGATGAAGTCGTGCACCTTGCGCAGGTCGCATTCGGCGCGGGTGCCGGCGTGCACCGGATGGCCGATGCGCTCGAGCTCGGCCGCGGCGGCGTCGAGCTCGGCGCGCGTACCGACCTCGAACGCGACCGCGTGGTCGCCCGGATCGCCGTCGAAGTAGCACAGCGTGTGCTCGCGCGCGTCGGAGCGGAAATACACCGAGCGGCCGCTGCGCTCGGCGATCTCCAGCCCGAGGATGTCGGTGGCGTAGCGGGTCGCGCCCTCGAGGTCGCGCGTGCCCAGGCGCACGTAGGTGATGTCGCGCAGCTGGATCATGGCTTCACCCCGCGCAGGTGCGGGCGACCGCGCACCGGCGCCTGCGCGCCGTACTCGGCGATGCGGCAGTCGCTGCCCCAGGCGCAATGCGACGCCGGCTCCGGCGCGAACTGGCGCGGGCGTTCGCCGGCCACCGGCGTGCGGCCCTCGGCGACGAAGCCGAAGTACACGTCGTCCGGCCCGTCGAACGTCAGGAAGGCCTGCTCGGACGTGGGCCGGCGGCCCGGGCCGTGCGCCGGCAGTTCGTTCGCGTCGAGCAGCCGGTACCAGGCCTGCATGAGTTCGTCGAGGTCGTCGAGCGCGAACTCGACCGCGAGCACGCCGGTCGCGGCGGACGGGTGCAGGGAGATGCGGTGGTGGGCCCCGTCGAAGCCGAGCCAGGCCGCATCGCCGACCCAGTCGGCCACGCGCATGCCCAGCGTCCCGACCAGTACCGCTTCGTCCTCGGCGATGCGGGTCGAGCGCAGCGCGACGTCGGCCAGGCCCGCCAGGCCGATCTCGCGGCTGGGGAAGAAGCGCCAGCCCTTGTCCAGCGGCCGCACCACCAGCTCGATGTCGACGCCACCGGGCAGGGTGAAGGCCAGCAGCGCCTTCGACAGCCGGCGCGCGGCCAGCGCGTCGTCGCGGCGCGCGGCGATGCCCGCCGCGGCGAGCCGTTCGGCGGCGCGCTCGAGCGCGTCGACGTCGTGCACCTGCAGGCCGACCGCCTGCGTGCGCGCGTTCGAGAACACCAGCGTGCAGGCGCGCAGGTCGCTGCGCAGCATCCATTCGCCGTCGCCGGACGCGACGATGCGCATGCCCAGGCGCTCCTCGGCGAAGCGGGCGGCGGCCTCGGGATCGCGGCTGCCGAGGTGGACGTAGCGCAGCTGTTCGACGAGGCTGCTGTCGGAGGCGATGCTCATGGTCTCTGCCCTCGATGGGTGGTCGCATCCGTGCGCGAAGTGCCTGCGGGTCCGCCATGGCCTGTCCCACTTGTCATTTCGACCGAAGGGAGAAATCTCCCGCCGAACCAGAGATTTCTCCCTTCGGTCGAAATGACAAGTGGGTCGAAATGACGGGCGGCTACCGCGGAATGACGTTGGCTCTCGTGGAACGACATGTCGCCGCTCGCCACGCTAGCCCAGCCTGCGCTGCACGATGCGCGCGAACACGCTGGCGGCGACCGGCAGCAGCTGGTCGTCGAAGCGGAACGTGGGGTGGTGGCACATGGCGCTGTCCATGCCCAGGAACAGGTAGGCGCCGGGCCATTGTTCGAGCATGTACGAGAAGTCGTCGGAGAACGGGTAGGCGCGCAGGTCGGTCTTCACGTTCTCGCGGCCGAGCACGTCGCCGATGGCCTCGGCGGCCAGCGCGGCCTGCTCCGGCGCGTTGACGCAGGGCGGGCAGGAATGCGGGATCTCCAGCCTGATCTCGCAGCCGGAGATCCGCGCATGGCCTTCGCACAGGGCGCGCAGGCGCTTGAGCAATTCCTCGTGCACCTCCTTCGACAGCGAGCGGATCGTGCCGCTGAGCGAGGCGGTGGACGGGATGATGTTGTGGGTCGTCCCGGCCTGCAGCGAGCCGACGTTGATCAGCGCCGCCTCCATCGGGTCGATGTGGCGCCCGACGATCGCGCCGATGTCCACCGCCAGCCGCGCCGCCACCTGCAGCGGGTCGTTGGCGCGGTGCGGCGCGGCCGCGTGCCCGCCGACGCCCTCGATCGCGATCTCGAACACCGCCAGCGACTGCAGCGTCGCGCCCGCGCGTACGCTGGCTTCGCCGCCCTTGAGTGCGGGCATGTTGTGGAAGGCATAAACCTCGTCGCAGGGCCAGCGCGTGAACAGCCCGTCCTCGATCATGCGGATCGCGCCGCGCCCGCCCTCCTCGGCCGGCTGGAAGATCAGCACCACGCGCCCGCTCTTCGGCGGATGCGCGACCAGGTACTTGGCGGTGCCGAGCAGGGCCGAGGTATGGCCGTCGTGGCCGCAGGTATGGGCCACGCCCGGGCGCTGCGACCGGTACGGCAGGTCGCTCTGCTCGTCCATGGGCAGCGCGTCCATGTCCGCGCGCAGGCCGATCGACGGGCCCGGCTGGCCGCTGTCGATCACCGCGACCAGACCGGTGCCGCCGAGCCCGGCGTGCACCTCCAGGCCCAGCCCGGACAGCACGTCGGCGACCAGCGCCGAGGTGCGCTCCTCCTCGAAGCCCAGCTCCGGCCAGGCGTGGATCCGGTGCCGCCAGGCGGTCATCTCCTCGGCGAGCGACTGGACGGGGGCGGGAATCTGGGCCATGGAGGGAAGGGGCTCGGCAGAGGGACGGGGGCGAGAATGGAATGGAATCAGTCCCTTCCGGCAAAGTCAACCATAATTTCGATATTTATTTGCTTGTCGCCCGATTTTTGCCCAGAATGCGGGCGTCGCAATTGACTAATTTCGACTTTTTATTTTCAATCGACCGGAATTCCCCTGCGACCGCGCGCCCCGGCACCGGCCCCGCGGCCATCCCGACCGGCTCGTACACGCACCATTTCCGACAGACCCGCCCATGACCGACACGCCCGCCGCCTCGCCCATCGTGATCCGCCACTACATCGACGGCGGCTACGTCGAATCGTCGCGACCCCTGTTCCCCTGCCACGATCCCGCGACCGGCGCGGTGGCGGCGATGGTGCACGAGGCCGACGCCGGCACCGTCGATCTCGCGGTGCAGGCGGCCAGGCGCGCGCTCAAGGGCCCGTGGTCGAAGTTCACCGATGGCGAACGCTCGGCGGTGCTGCGCAAGCTGGCGCAGGGCATCCGCGACCGCTTCGACGAATTCCTCGCCGCCGAGATGCGCGACACCGGCAAGCCCTACGAGCTGGCCAGCCACCTCGACATCCCGCGCGGCGCGGCCAATTTCGAGATCTTCGCCGACCAGATCGCCAACAGCGCGACCGAGAGTTTCCGCAGCGCGACGGCCGACGGCCGCGGCGCGCTGAACTACGGCCTGCGCACGCCTCGGGGGGTGATCGCGGTGATCTGCCCCTGGAACCTGCCGCTGCTGCTGATGACCTGGAAGGTCGCCCCGGCGCTGGCCTTCGGCAACACCGTGGTGGTCAAGCCGTCCGAGGACACGCCGGCCACCACCGCGCTGCTGGGCGAGGTGATGCGCGATGCCGGCGTGCCTGACGGCGTGTTCAACGTGGTCCACGGCTTCGGCCCCGACAGCGCCGGCCAGTACCTGACCGAGCATCCGGACGTGGACGCGATCACCTTCACCGGCGAGACCCGCACCGGCGAGGCGATCATGAAGGTCGCCGCGAACGGCGTGCGCCCGGTGTCGTTCGAGCTGGGCGGCAAGAACGCCGGCATCGTGTTCGCCGACTGCGACCTCGACGCCGCGGTCGCCGGCATCACCCGCTCGGCCTTCCTCAACGCCGGCCAGGTCTGCCTCGGCACCGAGCGCGTCTACGTCGAGCGCCCGATCTTCGACGAGTTCGTGCGGCGGCTGAAGGCCTCGGCCGAGGCGCTGCGGCCCGGCGACCCGAACGACCACGCCACCAGCTTCGGCCCGCTGGTCAGCGCCGGGCACCGCGCCAAGGTGCTGTCCTATTACGAACGCGCGCGCGAGGAGGGCGCCACCGTCGTCACCGGCGGCGGCGTGCCCGAGCTGCCGGCGGCGCTGTCGGGCGGCTACTGGGTGCAGCCGACGATCTGGACCGGCCTGCCGGAAGCCTCCGCGGTGATCGCCGAGGAGATCTTCGGACCGTGCTGCCACCTCGCGCCGTTCGACCGCGAGGAGGAGGCGATCGAGCGCGCCAACGCCAGCCCCTACGGCCTGGCGACGACGATCTGGACCCAGGACCTGACCCGCGCCCACCGCGTCGCCGCGGCGATCGAGGTCGGCATCGCCTGGGTCAACTGCTGGTTCCTGCGCGACCTGCGCACCGCCTTCGGCGGCGCCAAGCAGTCGGGCATCGGCCGCGAGGGCGGCGTGCACGGACTCGAGTTCTATACGGAGCTGCGCAATGTCTGCATCAAGCTTTGACGGGCTGCCCGGGCACGCCGACGTCCGCGCGAGCGCGCGCCTGCTCGGCGACGCGGCGAGCACGCGCACGGCCTGCGACCCGGTCAAGCCCGCGCTCGAAGCGCACGGCATCGACGCCGCCTACGCGGTGCAGCAGCTGCTGACCGAAGAGGCGCTCGCCGCCGGCCGCCGCATCGTCGGCCGCAAGATCGGCCTGACCTC
This sequence comes from Pseudomonadota bacterium, assembly GCA_023423855.1. GTDB lineage: Bacteria > Pseudomonadota > Gammaproteobacteria > Xanthomonadales > Xanthomonadaceae > Luteimonas. The sequence continues at coordinate 11,981 of JAFAEU010000106.1, forward strand.
GGCCGCGGTGCAGAAGCAGCTCGGCGTCGATCAGCCCGACTTCGGCATGCTGTTCGACGACATGGAATACGGCGACGGCCAGGAAGTGCCGCTGTCGCGCCTGATCCAGCCCAAGGTCGAGGCCGAGATCGCCTTCGTGTTCGAGCGCGACCTCGATGCCGAGCGTCCCGCGCTGGGCCACGTCCTCAATGCGATCGGCTACGCGCTGCCGGCGATCGAGATCGTCGACAGCCGCGTGCGCGACTGGAAGATCGGCATCCTCGACACCATCGCCGACAACGCTTCCTCGGGCCTGTACGTGCTCGGCGGTTCGCCGAAGAAGGTCGACGCCTTCGACCTGTCGC
>JAFAEU010000111.1 GCA_023423855.1 Pseudomonadota bacterium
CGATGCTCAAGGCCGCGGCCGGCCACGGCTGGCTCGACGAGCGCGCCTGCGCGCTGGAGGCGCTGGTCTCGATCAAGCGTGCCGGCGCCGACGTGGTCGCGCCCAGCGACATGATGGACGGCCGCATCGGCGCGATCCGCATGGCGCTGGAGGAAGCCGGCCATGTCCACACCCGCATCCTCGCCTACGCGGCCAAGTATGCCTCCGCGTTCTATGGCCCGTTCCGCGACGCGGTCGGCTCGGCGTCCGCGCTCGGCAAGGCCGACAAGACCACCTACCAGATGGACCCGGCCAACGCCGACGAAGCGCTGCGCGAGGTCGCGCTCGACCTCGACGAGGGCGCCGACATGGTGATGGTCAAGCCGGCCCTGCCCTACCTCGACATCGTGCGCCGGGTGAAGGACGCCTTCGGCGTGCCGACCTTCGCCTACCAGGTCAGCGGCGAGTACGCGATGCTCAAGGCCGCGGCCGGCCACGGCTGGCTCGACGAGCGCGCCTGCGCGCTGGAGGCGCTGGTCTCGATCAAGCGCGCCGGCGCCGACGGCGTGCTGAGCTATTTCGCGCTGGACGCGGCGCGCTGGCTGCGCGAGGACGGATGATCCGCCGCGCCACCAGCGACGACATCGCCGCCGTCGTGCGGCTGGCCGGCCAGTTGGGCGGGGCGACCGAACTGGCCGGCCTGCCGGCGCGGCTGGGCCGGATCCTGGACCACGCCAGCCACGCGGTGTTCGTCGCCGAGGGCGAGGCGGGGCCGTGCGGGTTCGCCGCCGCCGAACACCGCCTGCTGCTGCCCTTCGGCGAATGGGTGGAGCTGACCTCGCTGGTGGTCGACGAAGCCCTGCGGCGGCAGGGCTTCGGCACGCGGCTGGTCGCGGCGGTTGAGGCCTGGGCCGCCCGGCGCGGGGTGGAGCGCGTCCTGGTCCGCTCCAGCGTGACCCGGGACGTGGCGCACGCCTTCTACCCCGGCCTCGGCTACGCGTTGCTCAAGACCCAGCACGTCTACGCCAGGAGCCTGCGCTGACCCCGCCGGCCTGCGGTTAGACTCTGGGCGGGGAGCCACGAACGGGAGTCCGTCCGACATGAGCAAGCACTACGCCGTCTTCGGCCATCCCGTCGCGCACTCGCTGTCGCCGCGCATCCACGCCGCGTTCGGGAAACAGGCCGGCATCGACCTGCGCTACGAGGCGATCGACGCCACCCACGACGCCTTCTTCGATGCGCTGGAAGCCTTCGCCGCCGCGGGCGGCCTCGGCGCCAACGTCACCCTGCCGCTGAAGGAATCGGCGTTCGCGCTGAGCGCGACCACCACCGAGCGCGCGCGCCGCGCCGGCGCGGTCAACACCCTGGTCCGGCTCGACGGCCAGTGGCATGGCGACAACACCGACGGCGCCGGACTGGTCCGCGACCTCACCGCGCGCCACGGCCTCGACCTGCGCCAGCGCCGCACCCTGCTGATCGGCGCCGGCGGCGCCGCGCGCGGGATCGCGCCCTCGCTGCTCGACGCCGGCATCGGCGACCTGTTCATCGTCAACCGCACGCCCGAACGCGCCGACGCCCTGGCCGACGCACTCGGCCAGCCCGGCCGCGTGCATCCGCGCTACCTCGCCGACCTGCCGTCGCTGGGCGAATTCAGCCTGCTGATCAACGCCACCTCGGCCGGGCGCGACGGCGTGCTGCCGCGCCTGCCGATGTCGCTGCTGGGGTCGCGCAGCAGCGCGGTCGACCTGAGCTACGGCGAGGCCGCGATCCCGTTCCTGGCCTGGGCGCGCGCGCACCACGCGCACGAGGCGATCGACGGCCTGGGCATGCTGGTCGAGCAGGCGGCGGAGAGCTTCGCGCTGTGGCACGGCGTGCGGCCGCAGACCGACGAGGTGTATGCGCAGCTGCGTGATCGGCATGCGGCGCTGGTGACGGCGGATTGATTGCGCCTTCGGGGGTCACGAAGGGGCGACGGCGCTGGCTTCGGATAACGGATTTCTCCCTGCGGTCGAAATGACAACCGGGAGTGTCATTTCAACCGCAGGGAGAAATCTTGCCCCAGGTCGCGCCAATCCGGGTTCATCGACGCCACCAATGCGTCCTTCTTCTCCCGCCGCCACTTCTTGACCTGCTTCTCGCGCTCCAGCGCCGCGAGCACGTCCGGGGTTTCCTCGAAGTAAACCAGCGTGTCCACGCGATATTTCGCGGTGAATCCTTGCACCGCGTGCGTGCGATGCTCGTGCAGCCTTCGGACGAGGTCGTTGGTCATGCCGATGTACATGACCTTGCGGGTGCAGTTGGTCAGGATGTAGACGAAGTAGCGGTGTTCTCTCGGCATGGGCTCCTCCTTGAGCCGGTGCTGCCGGTCCATTGAAGCAGATTTCTCCCTTCGGTCGAAATGACAATCGGAAGTGTCATTTCGACCGAAGGGAGAAATCTCGTGATGTCGCCCGTCACGCCCGATGCCTCGTGCCGCAAGCCGGGCGAGGCGGGCCCAGGCCCGCCCTATAGCAACCCGTCGCGCTTGATGGCGAGGTAGCGCTCCACCAGCGCCGCAGGCAGCTGCTCGCTGGTCACGTCCAGCACCATCACGCGATGACGGCGCAGGGCGTCGTGCGCGGCGGCGCGCTGGGCGAGGTAGCGCGCGGTGGCGCCGGCGCGGACCGCGGCGGCGAGGTCGTGCACGTCCTGGTCGAGCACGTCGTCGAGCGCGCGCTCGCGCAGCGAGGCAACGACGACGAGGTGGCGCTTCTGCAGCATCCGCACCGCCGCCAGCACGTCCTCGATGTCCTCGTCGCGCAGGTTGGTCACCAGCATCAGCAGGCCGCGGCGGCGCTGGCGCAGCGAGAGTTCGGTGGCGGCGGCGAGGTAGTCGGTCGCCACCGGCTGCGGCTGCAGGTCGAAGCTGGCGCGCAGCAGGGTGTCGATCGCGGCCGTGCCGCGCCGCGGCGGCACCCAGCGGCGCTCGCCGCCGGTGGCGAGCAGGCCAACCGCATCCCCCTGCCGCAGCGCGAGGTAGGACACCAGCAGCGAGGCATCGAGGGCATGGTCGAAGTGCGCCAGCTCGCCGCCCGCGTGCGCGGGGGCAGGATCGCGCGCCATCATCCGCCGGCCGGTGTCGAGCACCACTACCAGCTGCTGGTTCTTCTCGTCCTGGTATTCGCGCGAGATGAGTTTTCGCGCGCGCGAGGTCGCCTTCCAGTCGATCTGGCGCAGGCTGTCGCCGACGCGGTATTCGCGCATCTGGTGGAAGTCGGTGCCCTCGCCACGGCGGCGCTTGATGTGTGCGCCCATCATCCGCGAGGCCTGCTCGGCGCTGACCAGCGCGAACTTCGTCAACGGCGCGAAGTTGGGGAACACGCGCACGCGCTGCGCCGCGCCGGCGACGCACAGCCGGCGCCACAGCCGCAGCGGCGAATGCAGCACGAGGTGCACCCCGTCGAACGCGAAGCTGCCGCGCGCGTTCGGCCGCAGCCGGTAGCCGACGCTCGACACCATGCCCGGCGCCAGCGCCAGCCGGCGCGGCAGGCCCTCGACCTCCCAGCCGCCCGGATGCAGGTCGTGCACGTCCACGCGCAGGCCACGCGCGCCGGATTCGAGATGCAGCTGCACCTCGCGCTCGACGCCCAGCGCCAGCGCCTCGGGCACGCTGCGCGCGACGTCCGGAACACCGAGCCGCAGCAGCAGCGCCAGATCGACCAGCACCGGCGCCGCCAGCGCGAGCCCGGCGATCGCCCACGCCTGCGCCGGCAGCCAGCCGATGCTGGTCGCGACGCCGAGCAGGCCCCAGGCGACGGCGCACACGACCAGCGCAGGCGCCGGTCGCGGCAGGAAGCGGCGGCGGACGGGCGCGGCACTCACTTGCGCGGCGCGTCCACCCTGGCCAGCAGCGCGTGCAGCACCTGGTCGGCGTCCTGGCCCTCGATCTGCAG